>CAYFVN010000033.1:0-21000 GCA_964346575.1 uncultured Candidatus Bathyarchaeia archaeon | reverse complement strand
TCACGATAAACAACCGGTAAGTTTAGAAGTATTAGCCCTACCAACCGTTCCTTTATCACCTTCAACTTTATAGGATCGTTCATTATTTTTTTCATAATTCTTTTACCTTCAAATAGTAGGGCGAATCCCCAATCAAAATCTAGTACGTTTAATAGGTCGAAGCTCGGTCTTTCCTTTAAACCTCCTAGAATAAATTCTCTATACTGCCGGGCGATATCGACACAATTGTTAAAGATCGTCTCGTTAAGGTACGGTTTAAGCGGTGAAGCATTTTCCTCAAGTATTAAACTAGAGAACTCCCTTACATCTGCCCGGCCATTGTATTCATGACGATCCTCAGCAAGATCAATCATATAATTCATGATATTTTCACTTCCAAAGAACGAAACGTTTATGGGAAGTGGGCTCAGAAAATTCTCAAAAAGCTGAAGATGGACCTTTGGGTCTTGAAGAACAGCTTCCGTGTTTATATTGAAAACAATCTCCTTCGAATAATGTACAGGTTTGTTTTGTATACTTTGAATTAATTCTTGTCTTTCCAGATAATCATTTCCTATGGACTTTATACGATATTTCCTTGAAGGAAGTCTTTCAATTAATTTTAAATTTTGTAGTCTATTAAGAGCTGTTGAAAGACCTCTAGGACTAATTGATTCTCTATCTCTGCTCTTGACTTCATTTTTCAGATCACTGAAAAATAAATCGTTTTTTTGTAAAGCCTTTAAAACATTTATTTCAGAGGGTGAAAGCCTCTGGTCTCTTTTTTTACCATATGACGTGTTTCTTATCATTTAGCACCATCTTACTGTAATTAATATACTAAAAGTATATTTTTCAATATTTACTTCAGTTACTATACTAATAGTATATTATTTTGAAAGTATTAAAATATTGCAAACAATTGAATGTTAAAAAATAGAAGATGAGTCGAGACTAGCGAGCGCTAGTTCCAGAGTAAGCTCACCAAAAATTGACGAAGCTTTGAAATAAATGTTATTCAACTGAAGATTTAGAAAGAAAATAGGATACCTAGCACATGCTAGTTAGTTACTGAGGCTCTAGCGGTGGCTTCAAGTCATCGGGTAGAGGACTCTTATACTTGAATCCTCTTGTGGCAGATTTAAATTCTTCCTTTACCTTTCTCAGTTTTTCCGGTTTGGTCAACAGATCTATCCCTGTAAGAGCCAACACTTTAGCTGCTAACAGTCCACCTTTATGACCTATGCTCATCCCCGATGTCGCAGTCATCTGCCAGCTGTGGACAGGCACACCTAAAATGGTGACGGCGGTGAATATCTGAGCGGTTGGAACAACGTAGCTGACATCTCCAATGTCTGTGGATCCCGGAGTTATCTTCCCTTCATCACTCGGATCGTCAACTGTATCGTCTAGAACAATATCCATCTTATCCTCTAGTCGTGGAACATGCATGCTTTCCATCACGTTTCTCTTCTGATCCTCAGTTATAGTTTCCGACAGCTTCTTGGCGAACTCAACTTCTTCGCCGGACCATCTGGGCGGTCCAACCTCCTTCATATTCTCAAGCATAAAATAGCTAAGCGTCTTATTGGGTAGGAAATCATGTGCTCCAACAATAAACTTTGTATTCATCGTAGTATCTGCCATTAAGCAAGCGCCCTCCGCGATATTTCCTACCCGACTATAGATCTCCTCGACTTGCGCTCGCTTCGGTGCCCGAACGAAATACCACACCTGCGCTTCAGAAGGAACGACGTTGGGTGCGTCTCCACCTTTTGGAATTGTATAGTGTATCCGCGCCTTCTCCACAATGTGTTCACGTAAATAGTTGACGCCGATATTCATAAGTTCCACGGCATCTAAAGCTGATCTCCCCATCTCCGGCGCTGCTGCTGCATGCGTCGAAACGCCGTGGAAATCGAACTTAACCGAGTTCATAGCTAGACTGGAAGACATCCAAACCGTATTAGACATTTCTGGATGCCAACATAAAGAGGCATCCACTCCACTGAAAACACCCTCCCGGACCATGAAGACCTTTCCTATCAAAGTTTCCTCAGCTGGACACCCGAAAAACTTCACGGTTCCCTTCAAATTATTCTGTCTAATTCCCTCCTTTATAGCTAGAACGGCGCCCGTACTCGCAGCCCCAAGAATGTTATGTCCACAGCCGTGACCAGGCCCTCCTTCCACTACTGGTTCCCTTGTAACCTTCGCCTTTTGAGACAAACCAGGCAGAGCATCATACTCTCCCAATACACCTATCACAGGCCCCCCCGAACCGTACGTTGCGACAAATCCCGTAGGTAAACCTGCTACTCCCATTTCTACGCTGAAATCTGCTTTACGAAAGATATCTGCAATAAGTCTAGAAGACTTCACCTCTTTCAGAGCCAACTCCGGAAATTCCCAGATCTTATCGGCTACATCGATGATCAAGGAAGCATTCTCATCTATCCAGTCTAAAACAGTCTGCCTTTGCATGGATTAACACCTTTTCTCCTTTAACTTAATGAAAATGAAGGACACTATAACACTTTTTTAGCTAGTTTGAGTTATGGAATTGATCGAGAAATAATTTTTAGAGCATATTCTCTCATTTAGCCGTTTCATCGGCCTCCATGATTCCGAAGACGTTTCCTTCGGTATCTTTACAATAGGTATGGTATCCAACACCCGGAATGGCTTGCTTAGGCATCAATACCTTGCCTCCGTTACCTTCAACCTTTCTCATGAACTCGTCAATTGATGGAACATCGATCGTGTTTGTAGTACTTTCATGAGGTTGTTCCCTCTTTTTTATTGCTCCGTCGATGCCCGGCTCACTTTTTTCGCCAGTCATGATAAGCCAGTAGTCTATAGGACCCTCCCATTTGTCTATTTTCCAACCAAAAATTTTTCCGTAAAATTCTGTCGCTCTCTCAGGATCATCGGCACTAATCTCAAAATGGACTACTCTAGGCATTTTTACACCTCTCTTCAACGTATTCAAAAGGAACCTTAAAAACTTTGAGAGGGTTGATCTCTTTCATTATGCCATTATATATTCTAGTATGTATCTCTTATGCGTGTTCTTCTAAACTCAAATTTATGGGAGATATATATGGATTGATGGTGACCTTTATGAGAGTTCACGTCGATAAGAGAGGTATAAGGATTCTAGGCATTTCTGAGAGCTTCACTCGAGGGGTAAGTGAAAAAGCGGTTCTGGCCGGCGTGGTAATAAGGAGGGACCTGATCGTCGACGGCTTCTCGGTGACCTATACCACGGTAGGAGGGATGGACGCAACCAACGCTGTTTTACGGTTATTTGAACAGTTGAACCGTAAGGATGTCAACGTGATTATGTTGAACGGCAGCGTCATCAGCTGGTTCAACGTTGTGGATCTTAACGAGGTTTACGATAGGTTAAAGGTACCACTGATCTGCGTGACCTATGAAGAGTCAAAGGGGATTAACGAATATTTCAAGAGATACTTCGAGGACTGGGAGGAGAGGATTAAGGTACACCGGCGAAATGGGAGAAGAGTGAGGGTCCGCTTGCACACGGGGAGCCGGGTCTTTGTAAGGTTTCTTGGAATGGGGAAGGTGGATGCGACAAGGGTGTTAGACACGTTTACCTTTCATGGAGCCATCCCAGAACCCTTGAAGATAAGCCGCCTCCTCGCCAAGGCACTACTAGACGCAGATGTAAAGATGGTTTAAAGGAATATTGGTGAAGCTGAATTAAAAGTTTGAAATTTAGATCCGTTTCGTTGCAAGCCTTTACATTCTTAAATTATTAAATATATATTGATTTTTAAGATTGCATCTCATTTTAAGTACTTAATATTTAGAGTATTAAAGTGGAAGTTTACTCGGATTGATATAAATGTCAATGACTGAGGAGCAAAATGCTTTAAACAAAAAACTAGAAGAGGTGAGCTGGGGCCTTTTCTTTATTGGGTTAGGCGCGATATTGGCTATTAAATCCATCTATGGAATCGACATTAAAGGAGGCGGTTTTATCTTAATAGGGGTACTTCTCATAGTCTTAAATGTAACAAGAAGATCAAAACGAATATCCATAAGTAAGTTTACTTCATTCATTGGAATGATTCTTCTTTTAGTAGGAATATCGGATCTTATAGGTTTCAAGCTTCCGGTATTTGAAACTGTCCTAATTCTAATAGGTTTGTTCATCGTTTTGGGTGCAGTTTCTAAGAGGAGATAAAGGGAATACGTGCCTGAAATTTAATTTGTCTTTAATAAAAACCGATACACTATGCTAGCATGGTGAAGGGAAAAAACTAATTGTAAACCCTCAACCAAAATAACCGATCGTTTCAACGCGTGGACGTTTTGTTATCATAATATAATACTATTTATTAATAGCAATATATTTTAATAATAATTGTTTAGAATATAAGATTATGTATGAACAAATGAGATCGGATTCTGAGGTAATAGATGAAGATACTGGTCTAAACAAAGAAGAAGATACGAAAAAAGAGATATGGATGTCTTTACCACTACCATACTATATATTAGAGGCTCTACGACATAATCAAGAGGGCTTACATTTTAATGCTATTTTCAGAAATCTGGGTGGAAGCCCCAATACTTTGTCAGAGTCTTTGAAATATCTTCTTAGCAAGGGATTGATTAGCGTAAGAGAAGAGCCCGGAAGAAATCTTCCTAAGAGGATATATAGTATTACAGAAAGAGGTTTGGAGGCGATATTAGAATTCTACAAAGAATATACAGATATTGAGAAGACAAAATTGAATAAAATTAATGAAGAAATGGAAAAGTTAGCGAATATGTTGCAAAATAGAGATAAATGAGGCTGAGTCTAATTAGTTAAGGAATAATACCCTCTTCCGAATCCATCTTAAGATAAATACTAGGAAGATTACATCTAAAGCAAATTTTTACTAGTAAAAATGAAATTATTTCTGGTGCGGGGGGTGGGATTCGAACCCACGAACCCCTGCGGGACAGGCGCCTCTTGCCAAGGAATATCCTACAGGCCTGCGCCTTTGACCTGGCTTGGCAACCCCCGCAACGAATTAATTAAACCTCTAAAGCTCAAGTTTTTCATCCAGTAATTGATAAATTTTCCCTCAATAACTTATAGGATCAGCCTGAAGGTGAGGTGAAGTAGGTATTGAAAGTATCGTCAAAAGAAGTTCACTTAGAAACTGAGGGGGAACTTGACATTAAAGATATAACAGATCTAGTTCAAGAGACTATATCCGAGTTTCGGATAGAGAATGGCATAATAACGGTATTTGTACCTGGCTCTACGGGGGCTGTGACGACCATAGAATACGAACCTGGCCTCCTAAAGGATCTACCCAGAACTCTAGAAAAGATTGCCCCGAAGAACATACCATATGAGCATGATAATCGCTGGCATGACGGCAACGGCCACTCCCACGTTAGAGCGTCTATCGTAGGACCCAGCTTAACGATCCCCTTAATAAACGGAAGACTCACATTGGGAACTTGGCAGCAGATAATCTTCATGGAACTTGACGTAAGACCGCGCTCACGCCGCCTAATCCTCCAAGTGATGGGCGAATAAAGGTATAAGAATAAATTATGAAAGTAAAAGCGGTTGGAGGATCAACTCGAGATGATAAGTTTCTCCGTAAGCCTATACACAGCCGGATCGACGCGGTAAGAGCATGGTACACATATCGTATACCCTACCCAGACTGTAGTCTTTGGAGGTAGCACGATAGAGGATACCCTATCGATTTTCGCCATTGCACACTTGCAATCTTAAGTCTATTTCATAAACTCTAAGTTAAGGTGGCTTGGTAGGAACCTATCAACGTTGTATATGTATACAGCTACTCTGCAGTCCTCTAGATTAACCCGTAAAGCTTCAGCTATAGGATTGGGATCTTCACAGAGTCTAAGCTCTAATATATGCGTTTCAAAGGTTGAAGACTCGAATCCGATAATGGTATCCCTCAACTTTAAACGTTCCAATGCCTTCTCCAAATCCGTTTCTAGAGAGCCAGATACAACTATCACAGAGAGAGGTAGAAGGTCCCACCTCCAAAAAGCCTTCACCTGTCTAAAAGACAGCTCAGCTATAAGTCTAGGCTCCACCATGGTTATATCCACTTCTAGAGACATGAAGGGAACCAGACAGAAGCGATTTACCAACTCTTCCACTGTAAAATTGGCACCATCGGCCAGCTGAGAGTTCAAGACTCTTCGTGGTAGAAGCGCTTGATCCTCGTAGGGCACTCTGACTCCGAGATCCAAGATTACTCCTCGCCTCGAATGGTTTACAATCACTCCACGTGCTCTCTGCAGCCTCCTTAAACCCGATCTGTATAGATGGGCTTCACCAAATCTCTTCCTCAAAATATTTCTGAAGATCTCACCGTCAACCCCCTTATACTCCACCTCTGCTAGGCCAGGAGAAAATTTCACTCTCCTAACCTTAACAAGTAGCCCTTCAGCCAAGCTATTTAGGAGAGAGTGCACTATCCTTTCATGACTTTTCTCCCATTTGTATAAGCCGCTTAGTAGAAGGAACCTCAAACCTTATCACGTGTAATTTTAAGGATGTCCTTGTGAAGAATCTTGAATCGGGATACAGCCGGATGGTCTGATCCTAATGTCTTCTTAAATTCTCTGAGGGCCTCCCTAAAATTTATCATCCTAGAGCCTCTCGTAAGCTTGTCAGCGTAGCATACTATCTTCTCCTCTACCGTAGTTGGTGTGTAATTTTTCTCAGGCAGCCCCAAAGAAGAAGCCTCCATTGCTGGTATACCTGCTCCAATGTGGTTCTCTATTATCCTGACTACCCGTTCATCCACTCCGATGGACCTAGCAATTTCAGCTCCTTTGACTCCATGCCTCACATCGTGTACAACCGCCCTCCCTATATCGTGAAGTAATGCACCTGACTTAACCAGCTTCAAGTCCACAGGAAAACCCTTCTCAACTGCCTTTAAAGCTAACTCTACGGCGTTCTCAGCTACGTATCTGCAATGCATTATAACGTTGGGAGGACAACCTGCTCCCCGGAGGATGTTTAAAGCCTCATCGTTTAAGGGTGCCCCCTTCGCCTCTAAGCTCCTTCTCAAGACTCTCAACTCTCTTCTCAAGAAAAGATACTATAGAGGTATTATCCACGCTCTCCAATGGGCCCCCGCAGCTACTGCACATGAAAGCGGTCTCCATAGCATCTTCAAAAGTAAACCTCTGCGATGGACAACTCTTACACTCAAAGAACGTATGACTCCTCTCGTATTCCAGCCTCTGCTTGAGCTTCTCTATAACCCTCATCTTACTACTCGTAATGAACGCGTCCAGCTGATCCGTCTCCAGCCTCCAATAAAAGATATACCAACCGGACTGAGGATCTCTCGTCCTACTAGATGATACTAAGGCATGATCGTAGAGCTTGTACAGCACCTTTCTCACATCGTTCAACTTTACTCCTGACTCAGCTGCTATCACGTCATCAGTAGCCTCACCCAGCTTCAATAACGCTCCAATCACCTCAATCGCTACCTCGCCACCGAAGAGAGGAGCAACCTTGATAAACTGATCATCCTGAACAGACATAGCCTTCATAGCTTTCCCAACTATTAATAAAGTCAGATCAACATTATAAAATCAATCTCTAAGACTTTTCTATAAAGTATATAAAAAGGTTCGAAATATATGTTACTGGGATCGATAGATTAACCAAAAATTTAACCTATACAAGCAAGAACCTCAAAGTTTTTAAAACTATGTTATGGACGCGGTACACTTATCCCTTTCGGATGGAATTACCCTTAACTTAGCTTCTTCAAATTCCCTATTCAACTCTTCTCCCTCGAAAAGCCTATCTAGGAAAACGGCTAGAGCAGCCACCTCTGAGTGGGGCTGGTTACCTATCGCTACGTTAAAGTCTGAGACATCAATTGTAAAGAATTCTCTCGGAACCTTCCTACACCCAAGTAATATGAGAAGATCTCCCCTACGAGCTCTAATATCAGAGAGAAGTCTACCATCCAAGTTTTGACCATACATAGTTAGATGGACTACGTAACCCCTCCCCTTACGCCATTCTTTTATAGCATCACTCCACGGAACCCCCATCTCAAATCTAAAGAGACCTCCCCAGCTAGAGGCAACCTTATCTATAGATCTCTTCACATGGCCATCCTCGACATCCGCTAAGATAAATCCCCTAGCTCCGAACGCCCTAGCCGTTAAAGCTACATGAGTAGTCACTCTAAAATCTCTTGGGCGATGCCCCCACCTCAGAACGTAAACATCATTCAAGTCACTCAACCTCATATGAAGTGTTAATCGGAGGATTCATCTCTCCTCTTAATGTGAACGACATCGCCAAGGGTACGCTCTACTCTCTCTCCTAAAGGCTCAGGAGAATCCTTATCTATTCTAGGGGTAACCAGCTTCACCCTAAGAGTATGTTCTAACTTTTTGCACAACGTCAAATCCGGAGTTAGCTTGCCAAGTTCGACCTTCTGTATTACAGACAGCCTTTCATTAATCCTCGCGGCTAGCTCCTTCTGAGTTAAACTCTTTTTAACCCTTGCTCCACGGATTATATTAGTAAAATCATCAATCAAATCATACTCAGGTATCCCTAGACCAGATAGTTTGCGACTTACCCTGACTTGGATAGGCCTTGAAGGTCTTCTAGGAACAGATTCGAAGCCTTCTTCAGGCTCGTTATAGAGGGTTCCGTAATTCTTGCAACGTTCACAGACTAGAAGACGAGCCCCCTCCATTAGAATTCTATACCGACGTTCATAGAGAGACCGACCGCAAATCTCACAACTCAAAGCTTGCACCTCTATTTCAAGTATGTTACGTTGAATTTACAATGAAAGAATTGTCTTAAAACCATTCAAAAATTATCGTAACTTAAAAATAAGTTCAAAGGAAGATAAAAAGCTTAAGTTGATGGTGGGAAGGGATCCCCTGATGCAGAGATCTAAAACCAGCGTTCATGATTTGCGTAAAATAAGATTAATAGCTGATTATCAGTTCGGCAGGAATGGAGGGGTTGCACTGTTTCCCTCTAAAGGATTGGAGATAACTCGTTCAAGGAATACTGGTAGGATAAGGCGTATATACTTAAACGGTAGGTTGGTCGCCACCTTAAGGCCTAAAGATGGAATGCTCGCTTTAACCTCATACGGTGGACGCCTTCTATTGAAAGGCGTTTCATTCAATAAACTACCAATCACTATAGTCAGGAACGACGTCGCGAGATTCATAAGAGAGGGAAAAAACCTATTCTGTAAACATGTAATCTATGTCTCGACTGAAATAAGAGCTGGTGACGAAGTTATAATTGTAGATGAGGACCATAGACTCGCTGCCGTAGGCAGAGCCGCCTTAAGCGCTGACGAGATAAAGGATTTCAAGATTGGAATAGCCGTGAAGGTTCGTTGGGGCAAATTAGAGGGAGAAACAGAATGAAAAAGCTCGGGAACAAAGCATCTTAAAGCTAAAGTAGATCTCAATATTTAGGAGAAAAAAATTGATATTATAATATGGAGAGAGAAAGGGTTGAAATATAACCTTCATAATGTAATTAGAGAGCGGAGGAAAGCTTATTGAAGGGTTTTAAAATTCCCAGCGGAAGGGGTTTTCCCGGAGGACGTGACGCAACACGTTTAATGAAGAGAATGGGTATAGACATGGAAGGCCTAGAAGATGTGAGTGAGGTAGTAATACGACGAAAGTCAGGGGAAATAACAATAAAACAGCCTGAAGTGTCGGTGATGAAGGTTGGAGATCAAAGGATATATCAGATAACTGGTGAGGTAGTAGAGGTCTCCGCAGAGACTTTAGATTTAACAGAGGACGACGTGAAGATAGTAGCTGAACAGTCTGGAACAACTCTAGAAGAAGCAGGACAAGCCCTAAAGGTTACGGGTGGAGACTTGGCCAAAGCAATACTACATTTAAAATCGGGAAGAGACAGGGATTCTTGACTATAAATCCAGCATAAAAATGATTTTAATTAATTTCAAGATTTATTTTTGAATGTACGGTCGGGCAGGGCTAAAACGAGATGTACTTGATCGGAGAGGCTTCAGTAGGGAAAGGCGCCGAGTTGGCCCGTATAGACATCTTAGTGGGAGAAAGAGGTGGTTTTGTAGGAAAGGCCGTAGTCCAAGGGTTAACGCGTGGAAAGGCCCAGCATACGGCGCTTCCCTCTATTATCCGACCTAACCTGATAGCCAAACCCTTTACGCTGATGGTCCCTAAAGTGGATACCTGCGACTATAATGATATAGATAAGCTATTTGGACCCGTTCAATATGCTGTCGCTAAGGCTATAGCTGATGCCCTAGAGGATGGCCTTTTCCCTCGCGACGCCATAGATAGGCTGGCCATAATATGTGGGGTTTACTTGGATCCTAAGGCTGAAGATACTAGGAAACTTTTCTCTTATAACTACTCGGCCGTGAAGCTTGCACTGAAGAGAGCATTGGATAGATATCCGACTACAACCAAGATGTTATCCGAAAAGGATCGTGCTAGACATCCATTAATGCGTTTCAGGGCTCATAGACTTTGGATGCCCCCATACTTACAAGTAGCCTTAGATAATCCCGATATAGAGCTTGTTCAAAAAGTGGTAAGTCGACTGCCTAAAAGTGATAGAGTAATTCTTGAGGTGGGTACGCCTCTAGTTAAGGGGTGTGGTCTGGAAGCGGTTAGACGGTTGAGACTCATAAATGAAAGCCAATTCATTATAGCTGACTTGAAGACTCTAGATACAGGACGTGTAGAGGTTGAAGAGGCTATGAGAGCCGGTGCTGACGGTGTAGTCGTTTCAGGGTTGGCTTCTGGGGCGGTGCTCAAGGATTTCATTCTTGAAGCTGAGAGGGTCGGAATATATCCTATAGTGGACATGATGGCGGTTCCAGATCCGGCTACCTTACTCCGGAAGTTGGAGATGATTCCTAGGGTGGTGATCCTTCACAGAGGGATCGATCAGGAAGCCACGGCTCGAACACGATGGGACCTTGTCAGAGAATTGAAGGACAATTTCAGGCAACTCCTCATAGCTGTGGCAGGAGGGATAACTCCTGAAGTTATACCCTTAGCCCTAGAATCTGGAGTTGACATAATTATAGTAGGTAGATATATCACCCAAGCCCGAGATGTACGCCGTGCAGCCTTGGAGTTTATACGTGAATTAGGTCCAGATATGGACCTCTTCAGGGTCCACGTTGAGTAACCTCAATGGTTTTACTCCAGAAATCCGACGAGCCATTCCAACCTACTCTCAGTGTTTGAAGCTACTATCGAATATGTGCCTCCAATCTTCAGTATTAGAGGCCTCCCATAATCGTCTGATATAGCACCTCCAGACTCTTCTAGAATCAACTTACCCGCCGCGATATCCTGTAGTCTTAGTTTCCCACGTACATCGATGACTCCATCGAGCTTAGACGCAGCTAAATAACTCAGCTCTAACGCTATACTTCCAAAAGATCTAATATTGCAGAGGCTTTGAAGTTTGACTGTACGTAATGCCGCTTCTCCATCGTAAGTATAGGCGCTAATAAGGGGTCTTGCTTCGCTTAGCTCTTTAGGCTTCTGAAGAATAGATCCATTGAGATATGCACCGCCACCATCCCTTGCATAGTAAGTATCGCCCTTATTCACATCCTTAACCACTCCAACTCGTATACGGAGCGTCTTATCATCACAATGAAGATAAGCTAGGGCCGCTGACACACTTGAGAAGGGTATCTTCCTCACAAAGTTTGTTGAACCGTCTAAGGGGTCAAGGATAACAGCCGTTTTGGCTTTAGAACCTATCTGAAGAGGCGGTGACTCCTCGCTTACTAATAGTGCATTCATCCCCTCCTCCTGAATATACTTCACTGCCTCTTCTTCTGCAATCCTATCAACTCTCCTAGTAACGTCTGCACCGGTCACACCAACAATATCTCCTGCATCAGGCTTATCAGCAACATCCTCCAAGGCTTTACAGACCACATCTACCATTCGAATAGTGAAATCCAGTTCCTTTTCGCTCAAGGTTATTCGCACTCTACAAATCAGGGCTAAGCACTGCCCAAATTTAATTTATCTCTTCTCATTAAATGAAGATTATTAAGGTGCTGTCTATGACTTGGGCGATATGGATTACAGGGCTACCGGGCTCAGGTAAATCCACTATAACTAGAGCCCTATCCGAGAAGCTTAGAACTGATAAAGTAAAATTTGATATCCTAGGAATGGATGAGCTTCGAAGGGTAGTCACACCTAAACCCACTTACAGCAAGGAAGAACGCGAAACAGTATATGCTGCTCTGGTTTACGCCGCTCTAGTTTCGAATAGAAATTGCGTAAACGTATTAATAGATGCAACCGGAAATCGCAGGAGATACCGTGATAAAGCCCGTATCCTTATCCCCCAGTTCTTTGAGGTATACGTTAAGTGCCCTCTAGATGTATGTATCGAACGAGAGCGTTCCAGAAAGGTACTGTGGGACGCTCCTAGGGAGGTATACGACAAAGCTTTCAAAGGGGTTAGCAGATCGGTCCCCGGTATAGGTGAACCATATGAAGAACCCTTAAAGCCTGAAGTTGTGGTGGATTCCAGTAAATTAACTCCTTCTGAATCCGCTCAAATTATATACCTTGCCATAAAGAGGATATTTGGATAAAGTAAGTCTTTAGGAGAATACGCCGATGTCAGTTTTAAAATCCAGTAAGGATCACCTTAAAAAATACCTGAAGACGCTCTATGAAGGAGAGATAAGGTTAAAGAAGATCTCTAGAATCGGCGTGGCCGATGTAACGGAGGACTTTAAGGGATTTGGATATGGAGCCCCTTATCTCATAGAATTTGAAAGGGATGATCAGGATTATAGGCTTGTGCTGAATACCATGAGGGGAGACGAGTTCAGCCATGAGTTTCCATGGGATAGAGCCCACTCCCTGTTGATGGCGTACTCAAACTTTAGTAAGATACCTAGACACGTAAAATCAGTGGATGTAGGAGCCTTCATGAGTGACGGTTCACTAAACTCTTTAAGGGAATCAAAGGAATTCTTCTTACTAACAGATTTTGTTGAAGGCACAGAATACTGGAAAGACTTAGATAAAATAGGGATACGAGGAGACCTATCGCAACAAGACGTAGAACGTTGCTCAGCATTATCTAGATATCTGGCTGAGATACACTCTAAAAAATTTAATGCCCCTAACCTTTACAGGCGTAAGATACGGGAGCTGATCGGCCATGGAGAATGTATAATGGGTTTAATAGACAGCTACCCTGAAAGTCTAAACCTAATATCTCAGAGAGATTTCCAGTCTATAGAGCATAAGTGTCTCGACTGGAGATGGAAGCTAAAAGAGAGACATCACCGACTCTCCCAGGTACATGGAGACTACCATCCTTGGAATATACTTTTCCGAGGAGAAACAGAGTTCACAGTATTGGATAGAAGCAGAGGTGAATGGGGTGAACCAGCAGATGACGTAGCAGCTATGGCGATAAACTATATATTCTTCTCATTAAGGTACTACGGCGAACTCAAGAATCCCTTCAAGATTCTGATCGAAAAATTCTTAGATACGTATACTAGAGCCTGCGGTGATGAAGAAGTTCTCGAAGTGATTCAACCATTCTATGCTTGGCGGGCCATCGTACTTGCAAGCCCGGTGTGGTATCCAAATCTATCGGGGGATATAAGAAAAAAACTGATCAGATTCGTTTCGGAGGAGCTTGATCTGCCGAAGGTTGGAGTGGCTGAGATAAGTTCCTTACTATAGAGCCTTCTCCACTGATTTTATTCCAATTTTGATGTTGTTCACTTTCACTACCAAATTTTTATCATCTTTGTGCAATTATTATTTCATAAACTTTCACAGTAGCTCCAGCAATTGTTAAACTGATACACTCACATTCCAATGCCCAGATAAGCATTTGATCTCTTCCTCTCAAAATAAAGTATCGTCAGTGCTAATATAGATCCTACCAGTATGGCTGAAGCTGAGAATCCGGGTATAGACCACGCCTGTAACGTGACCATAACAAAAGTGGTGGTATTTTCGAAAATAGCTTTGACTGTAATTTCCATCCGATCTCGAGTTTCCTCATTTACCGTCACAGTCAATTTTGCGGAGCCTGGAGGGTGGAGCCGTTCTGGCGTTAGCTGTACCTCTACTTCAGGTGGTGCTTCAACTTTGAGGATAACCTCACCGTCGAATTCATTTATCGGCGCTAAATATATATTGAAATCAACCGTTTGGCCTGGAACATATATTATAAACTCAGGCTCGGCGGTTACTGTAAATCCTACTTCCACGGTCGAGGATTCCAAATATGCCACGACTATTGAGGTTGTATTTCCTTCTACTGATATGTGGATTGTCTGGTTTGAGGTGCTCTCTCCATCTACTATCTGCCACTTATTCCAAGTGAATCCGATTGGAGTGGTGGCAACAGTTAGAATAGCCGTTGAGTTGGGGTCCACCATCAGTTTTTTGGGGGTTGAACCAATCTTGATGGACTCAGCGTCATGAATTGTACGGTTGTATATATACGTGACTTTTAGTGTTAGGGGTAGCTCCTCGTTGGGTTCATCGGGATATTGGAAGTCAATTGAATGAGCGTGGACTTCCAGCAATGTATTGTTTGTGATGTTAATCTTCGTGAAGTATGCTATGACTGCATGGTCTTCGTTAAGAGTTATCTTTAGAGTTTCTGATGATGTTCTTCCATAGCCGTAGTTATCCCATTCATTCCACGCATATCCTGGAGGAATCGACTCCACCGTGAAGGTAGCGTTGCTTCCTATATCCGCTTGAATCTGGAGAGGAGTTAATGCGTTCATCGATGAAGCTATCCCATCGTACACGTATGAGATTGAAATCCCAGCCGATAGTTCTTTTGATAGCTCTTCGGGATACTGATACTCATCTGGATATGCATGAACTGAAATCGTATACTTTTGAAGTCCACCGTGGATCCTTTGAAAGGCTATGTGGGCGTCTATTATGCCCATGCCATAGATAGTGTCTTTACCTGGTGCTCCTTTATCGGTGGCTGAAGACTCTAAAGTTAAGCGTAGCTCATCTAAGGTGAGTGACCTATCGGAGCTTAGAAGGAGAGCAGCTACTCCCGCTACATGGGGAGCTGCTGCTGATGTGCCATAAAAGGCTAGAGGACCATATGATGATGTAGACACTCCATCTGGCGCCATAAGGTCTGGTTTAATCCTTCCGTCGTCGGTAGGCCCTCTAGAGCTGAATGGTTGCACTGAGTTGTCATCTAGAGAGACTGCGCCAACCGCTAGAGCACCATCCGCATCGGCTGGAGATGTTATACTTCCTTCCTTTTCGTAATGCTCTAGCTCTGCTAAGAAGCAGAATAGACGGAACATACGCGATTCAGAGGCGTTCGATCTAACTATCACTATCCTATATATGTCTGTAATAGAAGGACTGTAAAAAATAGATTCTGTTGGAGGTTGCACACCCGTTTGAGGGTTCGTAGATACCGCTACTAGATTTAATGCAGCATCATAAAGGTATAGATCATAATCTTGAGGTGATGTAGGCCACTCATCCCAGCTAAGAAATATCTTAACAGGCTTACCCGACTCAAGTAATATATCATTTGTCTCATCGTTAGAGACGAAGTTGTGGAACCCATCCCCATCATCATCGGTGAACACTCCCCTCCAGTGAGAGAGGGCTGCATTGCCCACTGATGTAACAAACAATATGCCTGATTGCGCAGCATCATCAGCCGCCTTAGCTATATAATTTGTCCCATCGTAAGGTCCAGCATTAACGAAGCCGATTGATGTCGTTATCACATCAACCCCGATTGATATTGCATAGTCAACAGCGTTAAGATACTCCAAGTCTGTTTCAAAGTTCATCAGGTATAACTGTGCTTTAGGGGCTACATCAACCACTATCTCAGCGCATGCAGTGCCATGAGTTTTAGCTTCATCATCTCCTCCCCCTATATCGCCATCAGCCCGGAAGGATTTAGACTCCTTGACGCTACTCATTATCTCCTGGTTGACGGGGTCGAAGCCGATATCTATAACCGCTACTTTAATATCTTCACCTAAGAAACCACGGGCATGAACCATGTCCGCTTTAATTACTGCAACTCCTTCGCTCGTAAACTCATTTAAAATAGGAGTTACCGGCGGTCTTACGCATAATATTGAAGGATTTTTTGACAGTCTATCTAAGATATACGGTTCCGTTCTAACCTGAACCAAGTTATGGTATACGACTTCTATTTTTACTCCTATGCTAGAAGCTTCCTTAACAACCTTATCCACATGATCCGCCTTTATCTCTAAAACTGCTCTTAACTCTCCAGCTATATCAGAATCCGAGAAGGTGGTCTTAGAAACCCCATCTACGATGCTCTTGAATGCGGCCTGCTGTTGATGTATATCTACAGCTCCAACATTATTGCAGGCAGTGTAAGAGATTTTGGGTACTGAACCTATGAGGATAAGTGTCAACATAAAAAGAAGTAAATATCTGCACACCTAATGGTCACCATGTCAAGAGGAACCTAACCGGTTAAAGACTTTTGAGGGACTCTAACATAATTCACGCCTGGAGCTTCAGATATCTCATACAACTTGTCAACGGGTACAAGAGCCTGCACTAAAGATTCGCGCCGTCCCTCGACTTCTATATTATACCCCTCCGGGATTGGGGTGTCATCACCTTCAAGTTCTATTATGACTCTGATCTTCTCGTCTCTGAAGTATATACCATGCCTTGCAGCCATATCGGCAACATCTCCACCTGAATTGTGGGTCTCAGCCAGTTGAATTAATCTAGACTCAAGCCTATCGGGTTGCTTGAAGACGAAGGGTAGGGCGAACTTTGAATCCTTTGCAAATACGAAAGAAACTAGAAGGCAAAGTACAACTACTCCTATTACTGTGTAGATGTATTTTCTCTTCAAATTTAGACGCCTCTTAACAGCTCTCCTATCTTTAATCATCACTCTTTATCTTTACATTATTTTATTTTAATCTTTGATTAAACACTATAGATTAAGACATCGCCTGTAGGGCGCTAAACTTAACATCTTTAGTTTAGCGATAGCTACATAAGTCCCCCCACAGAAATAGATATTGAATAGGACCTCTTACGAACGTTAAAATATGGATATATTGAAACGTTTAAGAGGTGGACGTGAATTTAAAATTCTATTAAATTTAATAGCTGTAAATTTCCTATATGTACACGTTTTAGATACTTTGAAGCTGCTTCAAGGCATTTCTCCATCTGTGTTCTTGGTGTAGCTGGTAAGTCGTGCATGTAATAGTCTGGATGGAAGAGAAGTAAGGAGTAAGGGATCTCAGGATTTAGTGAGGCTATAAATTTGGCTATTCTCTCTATCTCGTATACATCTATGTATCCAGGTACCAAAAGGGTGGTAGCTGTTAGCATTGGTAGATTCCTTCTCTTATCATAGAATTCCTCAGCTAATCTACGGAAGTTCTCGTAAGCTCTGTTATTAATAACACCGCTTAAGGCGAGACTTAATGTAGAGTCGAAGCATTTTAGATCGAATTTAATATTTCCACCACTTTTTAAGACTATTTCAGCCGCCTCATCTACGAGCTTGGTGTTACCACATCCATTCCATTCGAAACATATACGAAGTATCCTTTTCTCCACTTTTTCTTCTAGAAGCCTCCTTCCTGCCTTAAGGGCGAATGGAAGCTGAGGCTCTGGTGAGCCGCCGAAGTAGCATACACATGAGATTCTACGGTCTGTCAGGATTTCCTCAACGAATTTTTCAACTCCTATCTTCTCGGACTCATGTAACTTTTTATGAGATGCGTTTTGACAGAAAAGGCAGTTGAAGTTACATCCATATAAGAAAACAGCGTAGTTATAGTAGCCTACTTCAGGCCCCTTCGTGTAGGAATATTCTGGAAAGGCTGATTCAGTACTGGCTGGACAGAACCACGCAGCGCAACAATTAGTTACATGAGGATCCTTGTAGGCATGTAGTAATCCCCTTTTAGGGGTTGAGAGGCTTATTAAACGACCAATTTCGTTCCAGCGTAAGCCACAGTAACCCTTCTCACCCTCACTCATTCGACATTCATTAGCACATATTCCGCATGAGACTCCCCCGACCGTTTTAGGCGGTTTACCTGGTAAACCGTATTCGCTCCTGATGGATGAATGAACAGCCTCAATTACAGGCTTAGCCTCATCAGGTTTTGACCTGATACATTCTATACATACTCTGAGAACAGCGGATACGCCACTGCTTCTTTTACCACATATTCTACATTTATCTTTCCCATATAGTTTTGACCTATAAACCAATTCTACTAGATGATCCCCCTAGAAATCATATTGATCATTAATTTTAGAAAACTATTTTATTAAATTCTCTAGGCTAGGTTAACCTCCTCTTATATTTAAGCTTGGACTTGCTCTCCTTTACTTAGCTCGATCGATCTGTTTGAGCTTGTTGACAGTTAGCGCGATCTAGACCGTTCACAATAGCTGTCAAAAATCTTAAAGATGTGGAATTAAGTCTAAAGAAAGAACATTTAGCTGTGTGTGATTGTTGCTGTCGCTTCTATAGCATCCACAACTTTTAGATAGGCGTCTTCATTGTTTACGCAGCCTGGATCTGACGCTAAATGGTCTTTAAAGTATGCATAGGCCCTAGCTCTACACCCACCACAGTTGTTCTTGAATGAGCAAACGCCACAGTGTCCTTTAAGGAAGTCTTTGCTCCTTAATTCCAATAATACTCTATTGTTGAGCCACATATCTTCTAGGTCTATTGTTTTTATGTTCCCCAAGTTTATGGGGAAGAATACGCATGGCTGTATGTCTCCGTTCGGTTTCATTGCGAAGTAGAATCGCCCTGCCCCACATCCTCCAACGAATTCAGCGAGTTGCTCTATAAGACCCTTGGTATTTATGTTGTAGAAGTGGGTTGGAACAATGGCAGACTCTATACATTTCTCCATCTCCAAAGCAACTCTTGCGAATTGAGGTGCTGTCGATAGAAGGCTTATCGGCGATTCCTTGTTTCTCAGGTATAAGGTCTTTAGAAGATCTTCTCTCTCACGGGGGGATAGATCTAAATCTAAGATTTCATGCCCTCTTCCTGTAGGTATGAAGTTATAGAACATGAACCAATCTACTTGAAGAGCCTCGCATAGGTCGAGAATTTTTGGAACCTCCTGGTAGTTAAGCTTTGTGACGGTAGTGGAAATGTTTACGAAGAAGTCTCTGCTTACCGCGTTCTTTACACCCTGTAGGGTACGTTGAAAAGATCCTGGCACTCCTCTGAAGGTGTCATGCGTATCTGGGCTGGCACCATCTAAACTTATTTGAAGATACTCTACTCCAGAATCTTTCAGTTTATCAGCCACCGCCTCTGTCATGAGAGTTCCATTAGTGGCCATAGCCGCAAAGATTCCATGATCTGCTGTAATTTTAGCAAGCTTGAATATATCTTTCCGCATTAAAGGCTCTCCACCAGAGAAGGCTAATATCGTCACACCCATGTCGGCAAGCTTATCTATAGTATCAAGAGCCTCTCCAGTGGTCAGGTCATTCGCTGTGTTTACAGCGTTAGCCGAACAGTGCCTACACTTCAGGTTGCAGGCACTTGTAACTTCCCATACCACCTGAAAGGGCGCCCCCGGGACAAAAGGAATCTGCACGCCGAAGTAGACTAAACCTTTAACAACATTAGCTAGGCCACGCCTCCAATAAGGATCCTTAAAAGTACGACGCATCTCCTCACCAGTAACGTTGAAGGCCTCTGCCCCAACTTTAAATATAGATGCCAAAAGCTTTTCAGCTAGCTTACATTTAAGACACGCCTCACCCCTAACTCCAAAGTAAAGCTCCAAAGCTACTTCGAGTCTTCTCTTTCCATCCTCATTACAGAAGCTCAAAATGCCTGCAATTGCTCCTCTAGCAATATGAGTTTCAGCAAAATTTTTAAACATCTGAATTTTACCTATCAAGAAGCCCACTTCCACAAACGTTTAAGCTATTAGAGTGCACTAACAATTTTCATTTAAAACTATGCAAATTAATAATAGTTACTATTTAAAATATTCTTTTTTTGTTATTTATATTTCTAGAATATAATAGTCTCGCTATATTAGTCACACGACCGACTCTTAATGGATTAATGTCTTTTTCATTCATTTATGCAACGTAAAAGCGGTATATATAACTAAAGCTACACTAAATGATAGTAATAATATTAAATCGTTGAGGTTAAGCCGATTTTGAAGATATTTTATGATGGTGATCCAGGTATAGATGATGCATTAGCCATCACTTTAGCGACTAAAGTAAATAATGTAGAGCTTATAGGAGTGACTACCGTATCAGGTAACTGTTCCGCTAACCAGGCTGCTAGAAATGTTTTGAATGTTCTGGAGAAAATAGCTGATAAAAAAGACGTACCCGTAGCAGTTGGGGCAAATAAGCCTCTTCTTCGAGGATTTAAGGCTTCACATGGAATTCATGGTTCCGATGGTTTAGGAGAAACTTGTCTACCTGAACCAAACTCAAAACCTAGGGAAATACATGCCGTAGATATGATATTAGAGTTCTGTAGAGATTTAGGTGAAAAACTTATAATAGTTACAGGTGGACCTCTTACAAACTTGGCTCTAGCAGTAGCTAAAGAAAAGAAACTATTATCAAGTGTAAACAAGGTTGTGGTGATGGGAGGCTGCATAAGGTCGCCAGGAAACATAACTGCAGCCGCAGAGTTTAATATACATCGCGACCCAGAGGCAGCGAAAATATTCTTCAACTCGGGTCTTCCAATCACACTAGTAAGCCTAGACGTTACGTCAAGTAATAAAAACCTTATAACGTATGAACATCTCAGGAAGCTCAATGAGCTTGATGATATGCCTCATAGGATAATCTATAAAATTTTATCCTACTACATAGAGGCATATAAGCGATATAAGTTCATGGACGGTTGTTACATGCATGATCCCTTAG
>CAYFVN010000032.1:0-3825 GCA_964346575.1 uncultured Candidatus Bathyarchaeia archaeon | reverse complement strand
GCTTCACGCCTTGTTATGGATGCGAGATAACCATACAGAAGATGCAGTGTTAATGTCTTGGTGGGACTACGGATACTGGATAACAGCAATATCGGATAAACGCTCGTTAGCCGATAACGGGACAATAAACTCGACCCAGATAGCGACTATAGCCTGTACTTTCCTGTCCAACGAGACCTGGGCTATACCCATAATGAAGCGATACAATGTAACGCATGTAGCCGTATTCGTAACTTGGACCTCGGATCAGACAGGAGGAGTACGTTACATCGGTATCGGTGAAGGGAGTAAATGGTATTGGATGGCTAAGATAGGTAACGGCTCAACTATAGGAGACCTAAACTTCCATTTCTACCAGAAGAGGGTTGGAGATGAGGCGAAATTCTACCGTACGGTCTCGTACAAGGGTGAATTGATCGCGAATGATACGATTTCAGGTAGAAATGTTGTGAACGAAGCCACGATTCTTGGGAAGATGATCAGTATGGGTGTAACGCCTCAAAGCGGTGTTGAAAGCAGCTACTTCGAGAACGTCTTTACCTCCGATAACCGCTGGGTATTGCTTTACAAGGTACTATACCTGGAGGAGGCCACCGTCACATTTGAAGTGTATCCTACAACAATCATCTATGGTGAAAATACTACGGCCATTGGAAAACTTTTAACCCCTGAAGGGGAGCCTCTTATTGGAAAAGACGTCGTAATCGAATATATGAGGGAAAACGGTGTAAAATGGGATGAAATCGCTAGAGCGACCACAGATCCCAACGGTGTATACTTGGCAACTTGGAGTCCATACGCGGGAAATTACAGTGTTAGAGCCCGATGGCCCGGCGAGAAAGGGATGTACCTAGAGGCGATCAGCCCGATTCAAAGTCTAGAAGTGAATAAGGCCGACACCACAATCACCTGTAAGCTATCCAACTCGACTATAGCTCTAGGTGAAGACGTTGAGATTACGACGCAGCTTTCGATGCCATCTAGTGAGGGGAACGTAACTCTACAGTATAGAGTTGAAGGGGAGGAGTGGACTCCCATCAAAGTAGGGCTGCTCGATAATGGTACATTCCATACGACTTGGACACCTGCCGTCCAGGGTACAATCCAATTAAGGGGCATATGGTCGGGAAGCTTTAACTATAACGAAGTAGCCAGCGTACCTGTCACCTTACAAGTTAAGGCTAAAGAATCGACGAGCAGCTAGGCGCGCCTGAACCTAACTTTGAAACGGCTAAGGATCAGCGGCGCTTCCCTCTACCTTGTATCTCAGATATTTATCTTCGGGTGAGAAAGGGGGTGGAATAGGTGTGTAAGTGTCGCTACCACACTTGGAGCATCTGCTTCTCAAGGTATACTCTTCGCATATTTTGCAGCGGCGTATCATCCATCTCATCAGACGCGCCTTCCATGACAGTTTAAACTTTTAATTGCGACTGTAGCCTCGGCTACAGCCTTGTCTAGGAGACGCTCAGCCTGCGAATAACTCCCAGCTATGACTTCTATCCTATATTTAGGTGCCCCTATAGTATACGCCCGTATCTTAGCCCTACTTGGTTTTTTAATGCCTTTAGCCTTTAAGAGTATCTCTCTTATTGCATTTACCCCATTTGGGTCTAGGCATTCAAGCTCTATGGTAGCTGTAACCTTGGCTTCCTCAAGTTTTATTTTGGTTTTGACTTGTTCAGTAAGTGTTCTAACCCATTCTTCTGGAAGTTCCAGACCTTCAAAAGCCTTCTCACCATCCTCCACAGCCTCCTCGAAAGCTTCGTATATTGAAGAATACTTCTCCAATATGTTCTTCCTCAATTTCTCTACGTTAAATTTCTTTCCTAAACGTTCTGCAACACCCTTAATGATGGACTCTGCCTTCTTATCTCGTTTCCATTCAAGCATCTTCTCTACTTTCTCTCTACCGGTAACTCTCCTCAGCGATAGATCTATCTGCCCTCGACTTGTATCAATCCTCAAGACCTTAAGAACAAGCTTCTGGCCTTCCCTAAAATGATCCTTTATATTCCTTACCCATCTAGTTGAGATCTCAGAGATGTGGACAAGCCCCTCTCTTCCAGGGTACTCGTCGAGTGATACGTAAGAGCCGTATCCAACTATACGTTTCACAGTGGCGACTACAAGGTCGCCTACCTCGGGATATCCGACGCGATCCTCAGCCAGTTGAGGCATCTTCACCTAAGCTCCTGTACCACTTCACCTTTAATTCTAATCTTTCCACCTGCTGGCTGTGCTATGGTCTCTTCGCAAACTCTGCACTTGACGAGGGTACTGGCTCTATCGAAGACTATCTGCTCATTCCCGCAGCTACTGCATTTAACTCTTAGGAATACGCTTTTTGGTCTTGGGATCAACTCCGCCTCAGACATTCAATCCTACACCCTATCTGAAGTCTTCACTCTATCTGAATTTTATTCAACCTCTTTCCTAACCGGGAACCTACATAACCACATTACTTACACTTCCACTTTAAAAGCTGCTTCTTGGTGGTCTTGGCCTTCCGCTTAAGTTCAGGCCATTTCTGACCGCCGTATCCATGCTTCTCTCGTTCATGCCTCCTGACCCCCTCAGCTAATGCTCTATCCTTGCCCTTCTTGTACAGCGAGACTTCATGCTGCGAATGCCCTTTACATCTTGGACAGTACACGTTCATCTCCTTAGTAATCTTCATCCAGGCCAATCCCCTAGTTAGAAAAGTAGAAGTAAACCGCTCTATTTAATTTAATCGATTGGTGCGTGCTCTTTAGGTTTAAAACTCCATTGGACCTCTAAAGCCAAGCCATTGACGATTAGGAAGCGGGCGTTCAAATTTGGAAGCGTTGCTAAGTCTTCAGAATCGAAGGGGCCATAAATTTTAAGATCCGCCCCGACGATCTCGGGTACCGGTTTAAGGAACCTAAGTAACGTCAGCCGAACATCCTTTTCCTCAATTGTATGTCGTTCACGTAAAATATGAGTATACTCCCCAGCCACGTCGACCATTCCATCTAGGATGCCATTACACTTCTTGAGATAATCGTGGACCCTCCTCTCCTCACGGGTAAGAATAGATCCTCCGACTGTGCCGCCCTCTTCTAGGATGGTCTGAACAACCTTTGAGAACCTCCTCTTGACAAGGTCTTCAACCATAAACCTAATTCGTTTAAGCTCATTCCCTTGGAGTTTAAATTCTAGGTTCGAGGATTTGTTATTCTTTAATCCCTCCTTCAGACTTTCAGAATAATCTTCAACCTCCTTGTAGAAGCCGTCACCTAGAGGCTGTAGATCAATATTCTCTCTTTCCCTATTCCAAGCCTCGAATATTCTCCTATACATGGAAATATCGCCTTCACCTTAAACAATACGCTTCAAATAACCGGGGAAGCCCTACCTTTACATATTAAGAGTATCGCCGCCTCTAAAGGCAATTTCTCTTCAACGTCAATATATGGTCCAAATTCCTCATCTCCCAACCGGAATGTTGGGACACCCTTAACATATACTTTGACTGGGTCTCCTCGTAAGGCTACAGCGTCTTTGAAAGGATCGAAGGTGTCCAAAGTATTCACCGGTACATTTACTACCTTCATACCTGTCTTACCGTTTAGCGTCCCAACCAGCCGTATGAGCCTATGTAGATCCGTCGTGACAACCGTATCTATCTTGATGGATATCTCATCTATAATCCTTTCAACGGATTCCTCGAAATTTCTCTTTCTCCTGCTTCGAATTATCTTTGAGTTCAGTCCTCGAAATATCCTCTTAACCCAATTGGATGCGTTTGAGACATCTTCTCTCATATAAGATCTCAATATGCCATACTCTACTCCCATACCA
>CAYFVN010000031.1:0-2053 GCA_964346575.1 uncultured Candidatus Bathyarchaeia archaeon | reverse complement strand
GTAGTTCTCAAGCCTTACGTCTCTGAGACGGTTCTCTTCAAAGTATCCTCCTTCACGGCCGGCCTGTTCCATAAGTATGTCAAGCCTCTCCCCCTCTATGACCTCCTTAATAACTGAGACCATTAAACCTCTAACTTCCGGCGGGTCGTTGCACACCTCAGCCAACTCAGATAGGCTTTCACGGTAGAACATGGCCGCCAGCAGCGCCATCGCATCCGTATAGACGGCTCTAGTGGTGGGTAGTCCTCTCCTCACTTCTCCTTTATCGATTATGTCGTCTACCACGAGGCTATAATTGTGAATCAACTCCACAATGGCGGCGCCGTTCAATCCCCTCTCTCTAGGGCTTCCAGAAGCTTCACAGCTCAACAAGGCCAGCGCAGCCCTAATCCTCTTCCCCCCAGCCTTAAACTGATGCAAAACGACGGGACTGAAGTCATCGCTGGCGCCTCTGCTAAGATAATCGTTTATAATAGGATCGACTAGCCGACCTATCGAGAGTATATCCTCCAAAGTCGGCAATATTACGCCCCCCTACCCTCGATTTTCATTAGGAGTTATCAAAGTGCCTTCCACACTACCCTCCTCGGTAAGCTGAAGTAGCCTCCCACGCCTTTCCATGTTTACAATAGCCGTCGGCACTCCTACGCCCGCTATCAGAGCTGCCTCTCTAATCTTACCATAAATTCCTCCGGTAACGTCCACACCATCAGTGGATTCGACAGACTTCAACTTCTCCTCCACATCCCCTACCTTTAAGAGTCTGATCAGTTTCGCATCGCTATGCCTCTTGGGATCCCTGGTGTAAAGCCCATCCACATCGCATCCAAATATGACCATTCGTGGCTTAAGCTTTACCGCTAAAAACGAGGCCAGCTGATCTCCAGAAGTTATAGAGAACCCTGAATCTAGATCCGGAACCAGGTCTCCATGGAGGAGTGGGGCGGCGCCTAACCCCAAGACGCGCCTCAGCGGTTTCAAAGCACAGTAGAATATCCGGCCATTTTTAGATGTGACGAAGCTCGACGGCATAAATGGATACGCACTTACCCCGCTACGGGTTAAAGCCGAAAGGAAGAGTCTACTCAGCTCCATTAGATTAACTTTAAGTTCGGATACACCTTTCAACTGCCATCTACCCAAGTAGCCTGAATGCAATTTATACTTTTCAGCGATTGGATGGCCGAAGGACCCCGCTCCATGGATCAATATTAGGCGACCATCAACCTTGGATATCTCCTCCGCAGCCGATTCCATAACCTCCAATTTGGGGACGGCCTCTCCACTCTTCTCTGTGATGACGGACCCTCCAACCTTCACAATCCACAAAGGCCTGCGTACCGTGCCCTGGCACCATCCTAAACTCTAGATATTGTCTAGTATTCGTTTAACCTTGACAACAGGCTTAAGTTTGGCTCCACACGAATCGCAGTATTTAACGTCTTTGGATTTGATCTCGCCGCATTGTGGGCACAAATCAGCCTCTCCCCCAGCGTCGTCCAGAAACTCAATGAGCTTCATCATTTCTCCAGTAATAGCCGTCTTATCCCTTCTAGACATTCTGACATACCCATCCAAATTACTCATCTATCCAGTAACATTCTTATCAGTTCCAAGCTAACATATATTAAACTCTTCCTGAAATGATCTAGATCATCGAAGCCTCAAAACCGGGGAGTGCAAGCCTTGATAAAGGGGGTTCATCTCAGCAATTTCATGTCCTACAAGGACGCCTACGTACCTTTAAACCCAGGCCTCAACCTAATATTGGGGCCCAACGGTGCGGGGAAGTCTTCTATACTACTGGCTCTGTCCTTGGTTTTGGGGCAGTCTTATACGGAGCGTGGCAGAAGGCTCAGCGAACTCATCAGGTGGGGGGCGGACGAAGCTCGAATCTCCATGCTCATCGACAACTCTGGGCGATGGGGGAAACCTTTCCCGTACAGGAAGAAAGATGAGGTTAACGTAACTAGAATATTGAGGAGAGACGGTGAATACTATTATCTGTTGGATGGTCGCATAACTCCCAAAAAGGAGGTTCAGTCGGCCTTCG
>CAYFVN010000030.1:0-1827 GCA_964346575.1 uncultured Candidatus Bathyarchaeia archaeon | reverse complement strand
TTCTATCCTCTCTTATGTTTGTTATTGCACTTTACTTTGAACTTCATTTTAAGTTTTCCCTAATTCTATATTTGGAGCTTTATGGATTCATTTAATATCGATTTATCTATTCTTGTTTTAGATATTAAGAGTTTATGACTACTCTCTAGACTAACGCTATTATGTAAGGACGTCTTAGAGCTTCTTCATCGCTTCGAGAACCACGTCTTTAAGTCCATCGATACCTACTACTCTCTTTTTTAAGACTGAAAGCCCTGCGTGATTCCTGAACTCTTCTATCTCATCCCTAAACTCATCCAAATCTCCAAGAGAGTCGAGTAAAATTATTCCTTTGAGCTTGCTGAACTTCCTCTTCGCTTCTTTCCTACTCCAGTCGAAAAGACGGCTGAATCGTCCATCCATCTTTAAGTTTGAAGGCATCCAGCCAGGAGATAGATAAAAGTAATAGTGATCCGGATCGATCTTCAAAAGCCTCCCATGACCACCAAGTAGACAATCGATACAGTTCAAAGCATCAACTTTAACAACTTTACCATACTTCCCAATTATGCCCTCCATATTTGGGTGGCACACATCACCGTAAACAACTATGATTCCTCTTAACTTATCTTTTGAACATTCTTCTATGGCTTGTATCAACTCTCTTTCTAACTCATCATAATCGGTGTGAAGACCTGCATCTAAGTAATACGTTTCTACATCCAAGGAACCACATTCTATCAGTTTTTCTATCTCTTTTTTCAATATGCCACAAGAAATTAAGTAAGGTTTCTTATCATCTTTCAAATTGAAGCCAACGAGAAATCCACCAAGCTGGGGGTCAGAAAGGTCCATTCTATCCTTAAATTGCTCCTTCAAAAAATCAAATACGGGTGGCGACGGAAACGACACAACGTGGTCCTTCATCTCTGGAATGTTTGAAAATTGCCTAGACTGGACACCATTAATTATATAATACGCGTCTCCACTATCAAAGGCAGCCCTATTGATCTTTGCACCTCTCTCCATCACAAAAAAATCGCTAATGACCACATAATTCTTATCTTCTTTAAACTTTTTAATCCTGTCTGGATCCTCCACAGCCATCCCCACAATCCTACCTTCGCTAAACAATTGCATATCACAAGGAATATCGAAGTCTATATTACTAAAAAAGACCATAACAATGTCTCGAGAAAGCGATTCTTTAACACCCTTATTCCTGCCACGGCCCATGCCGCTTAAAACATTCTCCATAGCCTTCTCTTCCAAACGTACCACGGTTTCACACTGTTCCTTGTTCAACTCGGCAACTCCTACAACCCCCTTAACGTTCATTATCTTGGCCTTTACCTTCTCTAGCACTTCATTTTTGCTTACAGAATCCATTTTTCAGACATCCACCTATTACATGATCTGAAACAACCATACGTTATTTTATCGTTATCTTATTCCATAACTCTTTATTTAAATTCATTCTTGTCATTTAAAATCTCCAAATCCAATATATCGAAAACATCACAGACTAAATCTATGCCTAAGATTTCGGATACATTCGGTGTTATCTCCATTGTACCCCTTTTACCAGAGTTAGAGACTCCGATGAATCTCCTTATATTGAGTCCTCCGTCACATCTGAAGTGTATTTCGGCCTCTCTATCATTCATTCTCTCTACATGGAAATCATATACCTTCTTCGTAAAGACCTTTTTCTTCAAGGACCTTACCTCGACCTCAGTGTTCTGTAGAGCTTTTTCGAGTGCGTAGAGTTTGCCTTCGTCTACATCTTCTTCAAATCTTACATGAGCGGAGACTCTTACGATAAAACTTGGTTTATCCTTTGGCTTC
>CAYFVN010000029.1:0-4463 GCA_964346575.1 uncultured Candidatus Bathyarchaeia archaeon | reverse complement strand
GGAGTTAGATGTGGGTGATTTGGTTGAGGTTATTGGGGGTCCATTTAAAGGCCTCAAAGCTAAAATTACTGAGGTGGATAAAGTTAAGGAGGAGATTACTATAGAGCTCCTCGAGGAGGGCTTCGCAATCCTACCTATAACGGTCCACGCAGACTACGTTAAACCGGTCGAGAAGGCTAAAGGTGAGGAAGTTGGAAGAGAGGAAGCTGGTTGAAGCGGTGATAGAGGGGGGGAAGGCAACTGCCGGCCCCCCGCTCGGCCCAGCCTTAAGCCCCCTAGGCGTTAACGTGTTAATGATAGCCGATAAGATAAATGATCTGACCCGAGACTACGGAGGCATGAAAGTTCCCGTCAAAGTATACGTGAATGTGGAAACAAAAGAGTTTGAAGTTGAGATAGGGACCCCCACCATATCCGCCTTGATCGTCAAAGAGGTCAAGATTGAAAAGGGGTCAGGGGCTCCCGGATCCGATTTTGTAGGGGATGTAACCATGGAGCAGGTGGTTAAGATCGCTCGGATGAAGAGGCCTGACAGCTACGCCAAGACGTTGAAAGGCACTGTGAAGGAGACGCTGGGAGCATGCCATAGCATGGGAGTAACGATAGAAGGTAAAGATGCTAAAATCTTAAACAGAGAAGTAGATGAGGGATTGCACGACGACAAGATCGTTGAAGAGGCTACTTAAGCCTGGAGGAACCTTTTTAACTACGGTTAAAGGTATCCCATAACCCGCTCCACGGAGGGAGATGAAGCATGACACCCAGCAAAGAGGCATTCACAGAAGCCTTAAAGGAGCTTAAGAAAAAAACGCCAAAAAGGAACTTTAAACAGTCCATAGAGCTAAGTTTCAAACTTAAAGATCTTGACTTGAGGAGGCCTGAGAATCGTATTAACGAGACGGTTGAGTTACCTCACCCAATAAATAAGCCGATTAAGGTCTGTGTAATAGCCTCGGGTGACCTAGCTTTAAGAGCTAGAAATGCAGGCGCCGACGGCGTTGTTGAACGGAGCGATCTGGAAGCCTTAACTGAAGACAAGAAAGCAGCCAAGAAACTCGTCAATGAGTATAACCACTTCATAGCTGAGGCCCCTCTAATGCCTCTCGTAGGGCGTATATTAGGTTCTATGCTTGGGCCGAGGAGTAAGATGCCCACACCAGTTACACCAAACGTCTCAATAGAGGATGCGATCGCCCGCCACAGAAATAACGTACGGGTTAGGGTCAGGGAACAGCCTGCCGTTAAGTGTAGGATAGGTACGGAGGATATGCCTGAAGAAAGGATAGCTGAAAACGCTTTGGCAGCGTTATCAGCTGCGGAGGATAAGCTCCCAAAGGGACCGAAGAACATAGGTAATATACGGTTGAAGGCTACGATGGGCTCCTCTGTGAAGGTGGCTGAATGATGTCTCAAACCTTGGTTCGCAGAGAAATTCCCAAGTGGAAGATTGACACGGTTAAACTTCTAGAGGAGTATTTCAGGAAGTACCCGGTGATAGCTGCGGCCGAACTCTACAAGGCAAGGTCATCGATGCTTCACGAGATAAGGAGGCGTTTGAGGGCTCGCGTAGAGATGATGGTCGTAAAGAAGACCCTAACCAGAAAGGCTGCTGAAAAGCTTGAAGAGGAGAATCCTAACCTATTGAAGCTGATAGACGCTATAGAAGGTGGGGCCCTCCTCATATTCACAGATATGGATCCCTTCAAGCTCTCCCTTACAATACAGAGGAACAAAGTTAGGGTTGAGGCTAAAGGAGGAGATATAGCAGAATCGGACATAATGGTTCCAGCGGGTAATACCGGGATACCTCCCGGTCCCGTAATAAGCGAATTCGGAGAAGTTAAGATCCCAACGAAGATAGACTCCGGAACCATATGGGTCGCGACGGATACCGTTGTTGCTGAGAAGGGCGATATCATATCTCCGAAGCTGGCATCCCTACTCTCAAGACTCGGTATTAAACCTGTGGAGGCAGGATTATCGCTCATATGCGCACACTCGGATGGAGTAACACTCTCGGGTGACGATCTTAAACTGGACCTGGAAGGGTATAGAGTACAGCTAATGGATGCGGCTAATAAAGCCTTAAGCTTAGCCGTTAACGCGGGAATACCTACTGTAGAGTCGCTGCCAATAATAATAGCCAAAGCCTTTTCTGAAGCCAAGCAACTTGCTGTAGAAGCGGAGTATCCCGAATCCGAAACGATAAAGGAAGCTTTAATACGGGCTCACCATAAGGCATTAAACATCTCCAGTAAAGTAGCGACATGAATTTTTTCGAAATAAAGCTTCAAGGGAACACTTCACTCAATAACATCGATATTAAAAGTGAATAGTATATTATCAAGCTACTATGCGATCCTTGAGAAGAGGGTCTATAAAAGTTGTATACTGTGCCTAGATCGATATATTATTACAAGTCGGTTCCATATGTGGTAGTGCCTATACCGATACCTGCACCTTCAGTCTACTATGTAGAGATTGCTTCAGCCATTATAGTGTATGTAGAAAATAGCTAAGTAATGAGAGGCTTTCGAGAAGGGGTGTGATAACGTATACATGAGACGAGGTCCAACGAGACTAGCATTTGGTAAGGTATCTCCGGAAATACTGGAAACTCATGTTTTCCCTTATTTGGGTGCGGGGAGAAGGGACGTAGTACTTGGACCTGCAAGAGGCGAGGACGCTGCACTGGTTAAGGCGGGCGAGATTCTGGTCGCCTCTTCGTGCGATCCGATAAGCGGCGCTGTAAGCTGGATAGGATGGTTAGCGGTACATATTTCTGCAAATGATGTATCGACTCTAGGTGTTAAACCTAGATGGTTCCACTCCTGCATACTACTTCCTGAAAATTTCGGCGTTGAGGATCTGGATGATATATCACGCCAAACCCATGAAGCTGCTAGCGAACTTGGAATAGCCGTGGTAGGAGGGCATTGCGAAGTTACTCCGGGATTGGAGCATCCAATCATAGTAGGCTTCTGTATGGGTGTGGCAGAGGGAGGTAGATACGTAACTTCAGGCGGCGCCAAGGCAGGTGGGAGAATAATATTGACGAAGGGGGTCGCCATAGAGGGTACGGCTATAATCTGTAACGATAAAGCGGATCTAGTTAAGGAAGCTCTTGGAGAAAGCGTGCAGCGTAGGGGAGCCGAGTACATTAGGATGATCAGCGTTGTGAGAGAAGCCTTAGCTGCTTTTAACTTCGGAGGTGTTCAGGCTATGCACGATCCGACCGAGGGAGGCATAGCAGGGGGCCTCCACGAGATGTGTGATGCCTCCAAATGCGGTTTCAGAATATACGAAAACAAACTTATAGTGAAGCCTGAGACTGAAAAGATATGCGATGTACTCGGTATCGATCCCTTAAGACTGATAAGTTCAGGAGCTTTAATGATAGTAGTAGATGATGACAGAGCAGACGGCCTTTTAGGATACTTGAGGAGGATTGGAATAACGGCATCCGTAATAGGTGATGTTGTCGACGATCCGAGACACCGTAAAATAGTAAAGTCTAGGGAAGGGGAGGTAAACCTTCCAAGACCTGAGACTGATGAGCTGTGGAGAGCATTACTTGAGGATGTTCATGACTTCGATTTGAAGAAAATACCTTGAATCCTCCTCCTAATCAAGCGGGCTACAGGTACTCCTACGACTCCCCCGAAAGCTACTTGGGTTAGATTTCCAGGTAACTCAGACAGCGCTGCAGCCACGCCCAGCCGCATCAAATACGCCTCTGAAAAAAAGTATCCCGCTACCATGATTGTTGACCCTACCCCCCAAGCCAGTAAATCTCTTCTAGCCCTCAAACCATCCGCGATTAAACCCGCCGTTAAACCTTCAAGTCCCTTTATCACTAGAGTGAAGGGCGCGAATACGGGGTAACCTATCATGTCAGCTATAGCGGAGCCTACCCCCCCTGCCACCCCACCGACCAACCAACCCATCGAGAGGGCAGCGATAAATATAACGGCATCTCCTATGTTTATATACCCCCCCGTCGCCACCACCGGTACTCGAACCGTTAAAGTGGTTACCGCTACAATGGCTGTAAACACAGCTGCCAGACTAATCTCTAGAGTGGTACGACCGGCCCATATCCGCATCTCAAAATCACCGTGATCGAGTATCAAGTTTCAGCTAAGGTTTCAGTGCTTCTGACACCTTCAAAACTATTAATCCTACTGGTTAGGTCTTTAAAATGCTTGTATTCATGCGCCTCTAGGAACGCGATTATGTCCCATCTCCCGTATACTGGGTAAGACTTCCGAGTCTCTTTGAAACCTCTAACTTGGTTGAGAACTTTTTCAATTCTTGTAGGAACTACTTTGATCAATATGCAAGCCTTGGTCATCCTTCCTCATATCCCCCCTGAAACATTATCTCTACGAGGGTCTCTGTAAACACCACTCCAGCTATGCGGCTCATCCGCGACACAATGGAGCCTAAGCTTTGGAGGTCTC
>CAYFVN010000028.1:0-4192 GCA_964346575.1 uncultured Candidatus Bathyarchaeia archaeon | reverse complement strand
CTGGAAAGCCTCTAACGATCCATCCCGGACTTCACGATTTAAAAATGAAAACATTTGCGAAGAACGCGAAACTCTATTTGGACTTACTTTCAAAGGAGGACGTTGATCCGAGTAAAGTGTATCTCAGCCATATGTGCTTCACATCATCAGATGTTGAATATCACAGATCCATTCTAGATGAGTATAACGTCACGCTGAGTTACGACGCATTCGGCATTGAAAGCTACCTCGATAGCCTATGGCCGGGCGCTAGCGGTGTATCGGATCAGGAACGTGTGAAGGGGCTTGTGGAACTGATAAATTCAGGGTATGAAAAAAGGATAGTGGTCGGACAGGATGTCTGTAAGAAGATGCTACTGAAGAAGTACGGCGGATACGGATATGCCCACGTTCTAGAACATATCGTCCCATGGTTGAGGCAATTAGGCGTCACGAATAAGCAGATCAATAGAATGCTCGTTGACAATATGAAGAGGATCTTTTCTTGATTCCCTTTTAGAATACTCGATATTCTCTTCTAGATTTGATGAATCGTAAAAAAGATGATAAAAAAATGGTGTAGGGGTTTTTTATCGTTTGGCTATGGCTGCGCCGAGTATTAGACCTAGAACTATTCCAACCGAGAAGCTCATGGCAGTGACTTCGACGGGCCGCTTCCTGGCCAGATCCTCTACTTGGCCTAGCGATTTTTCAGTGAACTGCTTCAGCTGATTTACTCTCTCATTCAATTCCTCTATAGAGAGTTTCTTAGATGCCTCGCTCATACCATACTTCACCTCTCATTTTAATAAACTACAACATCCTATTTTGAATTTATTTTATCGTTAATAAGTATACCGATAATAAGGTTATTACAGGATGTAAGATTTATCTTTCTTCGGTCTGGATATGATGGAGGGTTAAGCGGACATGGTTGAAGATTCTCGAGTGGATGTTCATCCTACGGCGTCTGTAGGCGATGGCGTGAAGTTGGGGTCCAGATGCCGCATCGGCGCCTATTCTGTCTTAGAGGGGGATGTGAAACTCGAAGACTCGGTTAGAATAGAAGAGTATTCCAAGATCTCGGGACGTTTAGAGATAGGCAGTGGGAGTTGGATAGGATCTCATTGCGTTATAGGTCATCCGACGCGGAAAAAGCTTGGGAGAGAGGAAAACGGGAAGAGGTTCACCCACTTGGCTGACGGATGCGTTATTAGGAGCGGCTCGGTAATCTATGAGGATGTGAGGCTCGGCGAAGGTGTGGAGCTCGGTCACTCGGTCCTCATCAGGGAGGACGTTAACTTGGGAAAACACTCGCTAGTGGGTACGGGTTCCATCCTTGAAGGCCATATCTCGATTGGTAGTAACGTTAAGCTACAATCAGGAGTATACGTGTCGTCGTACTCCACGATAGAGGATAAGGTCTTCATAGGACCATACGCGGTTCTATTAAATGACAAGTACATGCTTCAGAGGAGCTACTCCCTCAAGGGTCCTAGGATACGCAGCGGCGTGAGTATAGGAGGAAACTCGACGATCCTTCCAGGGGTGGAGGTGGGGGAGAAATCCATTGTAGGAGCTGGGGCGGTGGTGGCTTCTGATGTGCCTCCCCGCACGGTATACGTGGGGGTGCCGGCTAAAAAGCTTCGGGATGTTCCATCCGGATGGAGCCTTAATCTATCCTAGTAACCTCATCCTTTCTTAGCATCTTGAATGAGGCTGATAATCTCTTTAACCACATGGTCGGGAGAAGCCGTTGGATCTCCGGATCTGAAGTTTCTGAGGAGCTCTCTTTCAGCGTAGTGGTCTATAAGGGGTGCTGTCTCCTCTCTATAGACCGCGAGTCTCCTCCTTATCACTTCAGGACTGTCGTCCTCCCTTCTATATAGTGGCCCATCACATTCGTCGCATCTCATCTCTCTCTTCGGTCTAAGATACTTCGCGTTATATATTGCACCGCAGTCCCGGCAGATCAACCTATTCGAGAGTCTATCAACAATAACTTCATCGGGAACGTCTAAGTTTATCACAACATCTACTGGAGTGCTTTCTCCAAGTAGCTTCGCCTGATTAACCGTTCTGGGGAAACCGTCCAATACGAAGCCGCCTTTACAGTCAGATTTAGACGTGCGCCGCTTCAAGATCTCGGTTATGACGTCATCAGGTACCAGAAGCCCTTTATCGCTGTACTCGCTCACACGCTTACCAAGTCCGGTGCCGGCCTTAATCTCATCCCTGACCAGATCCCCAGTGGACACATGAGGTACTTTAAAAAATTTAGACAGCCTAGAGGCGTAGGTTCCTTTACCTGACCCTGGAGGCCCCAGCAATATCAAGATCAAACAAGATGCCCCCACCACGGTTTAATGGATTCATCTCCTTAAAGCCTTTTCATTATGTAATGTGCACTTAGTTACTTCTTTTATTCCTGAGCGTACAACTTTCGGAGATCCTTAAAGGCTTTCTCGACTCCTCTAATCTGATCTTTGGCCATCTTTATTTCAAGGCTGTGACGGTCGTAAATGAGCCCAACGAGTTTGGGAGCCTCTTCTCGACTTGCCAAGACTAGAATCTGTGTCAAATCTTTGATGACGCTATAATGGACTTGGCTTAGGTACCACCGTGCCACCGTCTGTTCGTGATTAATTAGCTCCTTTTTGAATAGGATCTCAACAAGTTTTAGGAGATCATTCTGTATTCGGTTGATATACCTAACTTTCTCGTCTATATCATTATTAAGGGATCTGTTTTGTTTTTTTAAGTCTTTGATCTTTGAGATTTTATCTCTTATAGTTTCCTTTAGACGGTTACATTCCTCATTCAGCTTATCCCTTTGAACGACTGCCTTCTCAAGATTTTCCGCTAGAGCTGGTAAAGCAAAAATGAAGTTCCCCAGGTTCTGCAGGTATCTACTGGGTCCTTTATACCTCATCCCCTCCCTAGCTAAAATGTAAGCTAAGATAATCTTCTTCAGGTCTTCCGGTATACTGGGAGAGACTTGAGACATCATCTCGTAGCCTAACGCTCCTTTAACTAGCTCATTTTGTTTCGTCCATTGGATATATTTTAGTCCTTGGGATGAAAGAGAATACTCGTAGCGGTAGCCCTTGTTACATATTTTTCCGCGTTTCGAAATACATGTACGATTATGCCTTTCCAGCTTGAGGAAGCCCATATTGTGTAGGCGGATCAGATACTTTGAAGCCTTTCCAGTAGGGCAGTTAAGATCAAATGCCAAATATTTTGAGTTGAAATGTATTATTCCCTTAGATTGTAACTCGTCCAGCTTCCTTAATATCTGCCGAAAGTTCATAAGAAATCACTTTAAAAATGATTCCCACATTGTGGGAACGAATTACAATTTATAATTTTATTTCACACCCTATTTAAACATGTGGGAGAGATGTATCTAGCCTTTCTATTTTAATTTCAACTTGAATGAAAAATAGCCTTTCCGTTATTTAACGGGTAATTCTCAAAAAATTTCATTTTTGTTAAAAAAAATATCCTCAACGCGATATTCCTTTTTTAATTCCTTTCCATTTAGAAACTTCCATCCGGAATTTTCATTCTTACTCGTCTAAAATTATTACATATATCCTACCTATATGTCATCTATATATTGAGGACCTATAGGGATTCATATAGATCAACATATAGAAAACCTATAGGGATTCATATAGATCATCTATATACTGGCTAAGTGCAAATGTGGTTACCTGATATTCAGGAGAGAGAACCGCGATTCTTAAGAGCCTATATGATTCTCTCTTACGCCCACGCTCTGTTTTGAGGATTTTAGAAAAACTAAAGTGCTAAGTAACCTCCATCGACAGGTAAGCAAATCCCTGTTACATACGTCGACTCATCAGAGGCAAGATATAAGGCTGCATAGGCTACATCTTCGGATCTTCCAATTCTTCGAAGGAGTGTTCCGTTTTTCACCCTCTCCATCACTGCCTCATCACGATCTCCGGAAGGCCCGAAAAATGAAGTATCGATTACGCTGGGAGCTATGCAGTTGACGCGGATATTATACTGAGCGTAGCTTAAGGCCATATTCTTCGTAAGTGCGACAACGCCGCCTTTTGCCGCATGGTATGGAGCCGCTTTTCCAGCAGCTATTAAACCCGCTATGGACGCGGTATTTATTATAGACCCTCCTTCATTCTCTATCATATTTTTGACTGCGTACTTTGAGCAAAGGTATACG
>CAYFVN010000027.1:0-3019 GCA_964346575.1 uncultured Candidatus Bathyarchaeia archaeon | reverse complement strand
CTTGTAAGAAGTTTCCTTCATGTAGAATACACCCCGATCAGAGATATGTGATTCAGGCTGTGGATCTTATCGTGTCCTCGGAGAAGCCAGTGATTGTTGCCGGAGGGGGGGCCCTGATTTCTCAGGCTTGGTCTGAGGTAAGGGAGCTGGCGGAGCTTATTGTTGCACCTGTGGCTACAACGCTCACGGGTAAAGGGATAATCGCTGAAGACCACCCTCTCAGTATCGGAGTTTTGGGCGATAACGGTGGAAAAGAGCTAGTTAACGATCTGGTTGAAGATTCAGATCTCGTAATGTTTGTGGGATGTAAAACAGGCTCCGTCGCAACCGTAAAGTGGACTCTGCCTTCCGAGGGAAACACGATAATACATATCGATGTAGATCCGGGGGAAATCGGTAAGAACCTCAAGACGGAGGTCGGAGTCGTAGGGGACGCCAAAATCGCCCTTAGAGAAATAATACGGACGATAAAAGATAGACCTAGAAAATCGAGAAGAGATGGTAGACTTGAAGAAATCACCAAGATGATGACGGAATGGTGGGAAGAAGCTGAAGGGCAGACGGATTCATTTTCAATGCCGATCAAACCGCAAAGACTCATCAAAGAATTAAGGCGGTCTCTACCTAGAGGCTCCACGGTCATCGTGGATGCTGGAACACCGACCCCCTTCGCGGCTGCTTACTACTCAGTCTTGGAGCCGGGGAGAAGAATGGTTATGGCCAGGGCTCATGGCGAAATTGGTTATGCACTGCCTGCGGTGGTAGGTGCCAAGCTTGCCGATCCGAGTCGAACACCAGTATCGCTCTGCGGAGACGGAGGCTTCACAATAGCTTTAGGGGAACTTGAAACGATAAGTAGACTGGGAGGGCCTCTTCTCATCGTTATCTTCAATAATGGATGCTACAGCTGGATTAAAACTCTTCAGCATATATACTGCGAGAAACACTACTATGAGGTGGACTTCACAGACATGGACTACTGCAAGATAGCTGAAGGGTTCCAGCTGATAGGAAAACGTATTCAGGAACCCGATGAACTGGGAAAAGCCTTCAAAGACGCAATTAGATCGGAGACTCCAACGATCGTCGATGTTCCCACAGTCCCGATGCATGAAGAATTGCCTCCCGTAGCCACGTGGATTAGATTAGCTAGAGAGAAAGGCTTTTCATAACTATTCTAGCGCGCGCTAAGGGACCCCCCAGTTAATCTTTTTGTCGGAGTTAATAACTTTTTGATGGAACCTTAATAATCCTACGAACATGTCAAAGTGCCGAGGCTTTCAACTTGGTTTTCATCTCTGTGATTTATCACGGGTGCGCAGCGACCTCCCGCATTCATCGCAGTAATAAACGCCTTTCCCGAATCGTCTACGACCGTGATGGCAGAAATTGTATGGACGATAATTGTATAGCGCGTGCGTTAAATGTTTCATTTCTTGGCAACGATAAGTTTAAACACATCTTTTAAAGCTAGGTTCCTCTCCTCTAAAATCTCTAATCCCGACCGTCCAACGTTATTTACCGTATCTCGGTTTACATTAAACCCAAAAAAATATACCGTAAAGGAATTATGGATCTCCTCTATCAGAGCAATTAGCCGGTTCTTACTTTTTACATGTTCGAGCATCCTTATCTCTCCGTCTTTCTTAATTACTCTCTTCATCTCATTCAGGGCAGCGATAGGTTCGAGGATTGAGCAGAGGACAAAACTAGTAACTATTATATCAAAGCTCTCTAGTTTAAAACCTAGATTCTGGCCATCTATTCCCAACAGATAAACGTCACCTCTTCTTTAAGCCTTCTTTTTTGCCTTCCCCAGCATCTTAACGCTAAAGTCTACGGCGTAGACTTCACATCCAGCAGGATAATATTTCAGGTCCTTCCCCGTACCTACTCTAACTTTCAGAATCTTACCTCCAACACCATCGAAAAGCTCTTTACGAAACCTGGAGAAACCAAAACGCTCAGGGATCGCTTCAAAATAATCGTAGAAATATGAGTAAAGATCATATCTTAGACCTAATCTTCCCTGATAAATTCAATCCAATACTTTCCTCGTATTCTTACTAAATCACATTCATTAATACAATAACTTCATTACATTTAGCAGTGAAATCTCACTATGACTTTACATTTGTAAAGCTCTAATCTAAAGTAAAAACGATAGAAATGTTGAAAATGCCTCTTAAACTTGATCCTTTGGACGTAGCTATCCTGAGAGCCCTATCCATGATGAGTGCCAGAGTCCTTTGTGTCGAATGACATTTCTAGCGTGCGCTTTCGCTATATATTTCTATTCAATTCTCTAATATCATTCCACAACAGACACAATAGCTCGCGTTTCGGATGCGTTTCTCTTCAGTCACTATCAAGAGTCCGTTAAAATTATGACCATGTTTCTCACAATTATTGCATATCCAGCCGATCTCCCTTATAGTCGCCAGCGGCTCCATTCCAGGGGTCATTATTTAAGCACTCCCATGATGTGACTTAATCTAGGTATAAACATCGGGACTTCATGTTTATATTTCAAATATTCCTCCCCAAATTTCTGCTCCATAACCGACTCTTCCTTCTTTGCCAAACGGTAATAAGTTGCGATTAGAATAGGAAACATCGCCAGCGTTATGATTGTCGGCCATTGGACTAGCAGCCCAACCATGACTAATATGATTCCAAGGTATTGAGGGTGACGCCCTAGCCCATATACTCCACCACTCACCATTTCCTTTGAACTATGCACACGCTTCCATCCACGCCAAATTAAGATGAAACCCGCAAGTATGAGTACATTACTCACAACCATCACCAAAATCCACCCCACCTGCAGACTTGCTATACCAATCAGTGACAACGTTGTGGCAAGCAGATGTCCCTCAACATGTCCAAACGATAATGATATCCCGAATAATGAAGATAGGATATAGATTGTGAGGGGAAAACCATACATCTCAGTAAAAAGAGCCACTAGAAAAGCCTCTGCAATTCCTAACGAACGCCAGTTACGCCTCTTCAGAGG
>CAYFVN010000026.1:0-2608 GCA_964346575.1 uncultured Candidatus Bathyarchaeia archaeon | reverse complement strand
TTCGTCGGTTTCGTAGCGTTGAGTTTAGGATGGCTATTGGGGAAATGAGGTTTGTTTATAGACGCAACTCTCGCTATTCAAACCCATAAAATTGATAGATCCAAACTTTCCGCAGCTCTAAAATTTACGCGTAATGGTGTATAAGTTCCATATGATAGCTTTTAGGATTTCGGTTTTTAGGAGGTTTAGATTACGACTATCAGAGATAGACTCGCAAGAGCCAACTGGGAGCTAAATATGCTCTTTAGGAACGGGAGGATTCATAGGTCGGAGTATAGGTATCCCAATAGATCCGTTGCACATCAAACTAATGCAGGCGTACAAATACCGAGGCCTCAGCAGGCCGGTAAGGTTAGATGCAGTAAATGCGGTTCAGAGGTCAGCGCGATGGCAATCTACTGCCATACATGTGGCCAAAAATCTACTAGGTCACCGATCTAGGAGAGATCACTCTAGCTCCAAAAAAAGAGGCCCCGTGTATCCACACTTCCTGCACAGGTATACTGGTGGCGTAAGCCAACCACTAAAAGAGTTGAAGGGCCGTAAACTAGTATCGCTGCACACCGGACATAAGTCCACAGTATTTTTCCTACGCCTTCTCAGAACACTAAGAAGCTCTCTTAAGGTATTCATCTTGGAAATTACCATCGTTCGGAAGCCTATTCTTATCCACTTAGATTGAAGCCTTAGCTTAGTGAAGTTCTATGTTACTCTTCGGAAAACCTTCCTTTATTAGAAGCTGTATGACTCTTTCACGGTGGTCTCCTTGGAGTATTACTGTGTTATTTTTAGCAGTTCCACCACACGCTAGGACGGTTTTTAATTTTACGGTCAATCTATCTATGTCAACGCTCTTAGAGTTTATGCCTTCTATTATGGTTGCGGGTTTACCCCACTTTCTCATCTCACGCTTCACTTTGATGGACTGCTGCTCCATGCTTATTGTTCCGCAGACGCAGAGGTCATTGGGTAGGCCGCATATTGCGCATATTTCCGCCACTATATGTATCACTCCAAAATAAGATATGTATTTCGAATTGAATAAGAGGCACTACCGATGTCGTATCTTTGAATTTCTACATATACCATGACGGAGATCTATTTCCCCTTATTCTTGTCGTTATGCCAATATATCTACTCGTTTTAGTATTTAAATTGTTCGACCATGCCAGTGTCAGACATTGATATTCAAAGATTCCTTCAAGTTCTTGTACCTGTTTCTCACGGTAACCTCAGTGACGTTAGCTATCTCAGCTATCTCTTTCTGCGTTTTCTTCTCTCCCTCGAAGAGGCAAGCAACGTACAGGGCAGCCGCTGTCAAACCCATCGGATCCTTACCGGCAACTATACCGGCACGCTTGGCCTGTCTAAGGATCTCCAGAGCCTTCATCTGAGTTCTAGGAGACGCATTCACCTTGGAGCCTATCTTGGAGACGCACTTCAAAGGATCTTCCACGGGCATCTTTAAGTTAAGGTCCTTAAGTAGCAATCTATAGCATCGAGCCACATCCTTCCTCTTGAGGCCGCTCGCCTCGGATACCTCCTTCAACGTACGAGGCGTCTCAGAGGCTCTGCAAGCCGCGTATAAGGATGCCGCGGTTATGGCGGCTATGGATCTACCCCTAACAAGACCCGTATCCAAAGCCTTACGATATATGACAGCGGCACGCTCTTTGGTGGACGAAGGTATATGGAGTCTATCCGACAGCCTATCGAGCTCAGCCATTGCTTGAGTTAGATTCCTGTCCACCGAAGAGTGGACGCGGGATCGTATATGCCACTTCCTGAGCCTGAGCATCTCAAGCCTCCTATCGGCGGGGATAGCCCTGCCGTAAGCATCCTTGCCGACCCGCTCTATGACGGTGGATAAGCCTTTATCGTGCATAGAGAACGATAGGGGTATACCCGTCCTACCCCTCTCATCACGCTCCTCCTTAGTGAAAGCCCGCCACTCTGGGGCCGTACTCATTATATTTTCAGATATTACCAAACCACAAGTGTGGCAGATAATCTCTCCCTGGTCATAATCTTCTACAAGGTTATCACTACCGCACTCTGGGCAGTTATATATCCTTCTCTCCAACTTTTTTTTAACAATCATACCTATTCTGCTCTACCAGATAACCTACTCTCCGGGGAAGTGCCTCGAAGAGCTTAAAAGCGTGAAAATATTCTTACGCCAATCCTTATATAGGAGATAATTTTCCAATATATAAATGTTTCTAAAGCCGGTTCTGTAAAGTCTTCATCGGGTTTATCTCGCTGTAAAAAATCGTCGGATTCCAAATATTAATTATGATTTAATAACTCTATTGCACATTAACAATGTATTATGAATAAAGATAAGAAACCCGATGAATTCATTTCTGAAAATTTAAGAACCGAATATAAAATGCTTAGAGATGAAATAACATCAAGGCTTAGAATTCAAACCGATATGCTTGCCTTCATGGTAGGTGCTTTAGCGATTCTTTTCGGAGTAGGTCTCAGCTATAATAAGATGAAAGAAATTTTCTTAATCATCCCCTTTTTAACTTTGTCGGCTGGCTTTCATTATGCTTGGGTAATATCTATAGTTAGAAAAATTGGAAAATATATTAGAGAGAAA
>CAYFVN010000025.1:0-2139 GCA_964346575.1 uncultured Candidatus Bathyarchaeia archaeon | reverse complement strand
ATAGTCCAACTGAGAGGTAGAAGACCTCATAGCTAGGATACACTTTAGCCAAATCCTCTATTGTCGATTCTAACTTGCTTCTAGTGCTATCCAAAACACTCTGCATATTCCTAATTTCTCTATCAGAATCGACTAAGCTTTTTTCTAAATCATCGACTTTCCGAGTATAGGCATAGAAAAAATATCCGCCGACACCGACTATGACTATAACCGTTATCAATAAGATCGCCTGTATGTTTCTCAACTTTCGAATTCGCATTTTATGCCATTGTTCTTTATTCTCATAACTTTGGATTAATTTTTGTGCTTCATTCAGCTTATTTTGATTATTCACGGTTTCGTTTTGGGCGATAGTTAATTTTTCATTTAAGTCAGTTAATTCCATTTGGAGTTTTGTTAATTTACTAGTGGAAACTTCTGGCGTTCGTACCTGCCTTTTGAATGATTTCGAAAAAGAAAAACCTCATAAAATAACTTAGCTTCTAATTATTTAATATTAACCAGATATTTAGCGCTCACTGTACTGAAGAAGAATTCAAATTGAGATTCCAGTCAGTAGAAGTATGTAGAGGGTGAGCCTCAATCTCTTAAAAAAAGTATAGCTACCAAGATACCAAGATTTGCTTCTAGGTGATCTTATTCATGTCGCCCTCTTTTGCGACTAGGATGGCTTTAGCAAAATCGTCGACGGTCGCACCTATCACTGTAACTCCAAGTTTATCTAAACATGTTTGAATCCTCTGCTGTAATTTCCCTTTATCTAAAGGTACCCCTACGAGTGATTGCTCCAACTTCTCCATTATTCCTGTATAGGGTTCGGTGAAGAAGTCTCCTGAGATCGATATATCGCCTATTCGATCGTCCGCCATCTCCATAGTTATTCTAATGAGCTTCTGAGCCTTGTAAAGTCCTTCACAAATATGCACTCCTTCCTTAACTTTGATACGTCGAGTCTTTGCAGCTTGGAAGAGGCGTCTATGACTCATATCCTTCTTGAATACCCATTCTCTCCGTTTCCTCTCGGCTAGAAGTTCCCTTAGGTATTGTCTTTCCATATCTGAGAGTTTCCCCTCTTCAATCAGCAATCCAAACTGAGCCTTGAACTCCTCGACTAAATGTTTTTTCAACTTATCCCTCTTCAAAGCGTGCCCCATTTCCAGTCTTAGCGATGTCATCCACTCCGACAATGATTTCTTCAACTTATCTCGAAACTTCTCGTCTGGCACCCTAAGCACTCGGGTAATGAGTTCGATTGGAAGGTCGAATAGGACGTCTCCAGCAAGAACCATAGCCTCATCTATCGTTATCCCTCCGTTGCCAGAAATCTTCCTATCTTTCACGACTATGTCATTTATCGGCTTGTACTCAGCCTGGACACCCAATTTCCTTAGAGCCTGAACTACTACAGAGAGGAATTTTCGATAGAAATCCTTGATGTTGAGTGGGCATTCGTTGCTGCTCTTTTCAACTATGAAGAAGTAATCCTGCTCCCAAGGGCCGTCAAGTATAGTTCCACCTCCTATCGACCGTCTAACGATAGGGATTTTTTTCTGTCGAACGAAGTCAACATCAACCTCTTTTTCAACAATTTGATGAAAGCCGATATTCACAAATGGCTCAGCAGGATGAGTGAGAATTAACGTGTTTAAGGAATTGTGTTTACTTACAGCTTTTGCCACCGCTTCATAGAGATTTGTCATTGTGAATCCGTCGACAGCCTCCAAGTCAAGCAGCCTCCAACCCACATCTATTCACCCTCGTTAAACGCAATCACCCACCTTTTTTACATCTATTTCACAGTATATTAATCGTAAATATTGTAAGTGGATTACATGACTAATTTCTACGTGAATATGAAGCATACTGCTGAGTCATGTCCTTTTCCTAGCGCGCGTAAGTTCACCATTAACCCATTTATCAAAAGTGCTTTCATGCCGATCTCTGCTATCTGGAAATACGGTTACGATGACGCCTTTACTGAGGCTTTCCTCGACTTTCAACGTTCCGTAGTACGCGGCGCCCGAGGAAGGGCCCGTCGGAACCCCACTCTCTCTGAATAACTCGCATGCATGGTTGAACGCGTCCTCGTCTGAGACCTTTATCCAGTCGTCTATAATCTCCATGTTATCCTCAAGTATT
>CAYFVN010000024.1:0-4242 GCA_964346575.1 uncultured Candidatus Bathyarchaeia archaeon | reverse complement strand
GCTCTTACTTCAAATTCTCCCTCTTCTATAAAATTGTCCGTGACGGCGGGCAAGGTCCCTGCTGATGCTGCTATAACCGCGAAGAGAAACATGGATGTAAAAATAGTGTAAGACAGGTCGTTCACCCGCTTCTTATGGATCTAGGGGGGATATTTAAGGAGACCGATGAAACCGTCTGAAACGGCCGTTTCACCCCGTTTTGCTCTTGGATGATACGTATTCTGCCTTGATCCTGATGAGGTTTCGTCCACCAACTTTTCCGAGCTCCACGATCCCCTCCCTCTGAAGGCGTCTTACCAGTCTCCACGAGGTGGTTCTTGGAAGCTCGAACTTCTCACGTATCTCCGTCTCAAGAGCCTCCCCCCCTCTTTCAGCTAAGAACCGGATGACCTCTCTATCGTCGTATCTAATCTGAGGATTTTTCTCGAATATCTCCTCAACGTCTATAACCTTCTCCTCAACTTTCGATTTCCTCACAAATCCGAAAATGAGTAAAGCGATCAGAATCGCTATTGTGGCTATGACAGGAATCCATAGGTGAGAAACTTCCTCAGTAGTTGGTAGAGTCGTTGCGCTTTCTGCCTTGGCTTTCGCCTGATCGGCAAGCTCCAAGGCTTTTCCATAATCTCCCTCATTATACCTATACTTCGCCAGACCCAGAGTATCTTCTGCTTCGTTTAAACTCGTGATTCTCCCCTCTCGCCGGGCCTTATTGATGGAGGACTCGCTCTCGCTTATACGGGCCTTTGCTTGGATCGCCCCAGCTTCGGTCTGAATTGCAAGTTCTTTCGCTTCCTTTGCCAGCCGTTCAGCCTCGGCGTTTCGTCCAAGGTCTAGGGCGTCCTTCGCTTCTCGAAGTTTAGCTTCGGCATCAGAGACTATTATATCGCCAGCTTTTATTTCCTGGATCTTTACTTCCGCCTCTTTTACGAGGACGAGCGCGTGTTCCCTCGTACCGACGACTCCAACAATATAGGATATTTCCTGCTCTCCCTCCGACATGGTTAACAAAGACCGACCGTCAATAATCCCAACGACCATCGGCACCCGGTTTAAGCTGATGATCGTTGCCTCCTCGGGCAAAATAATAGTGGAATTGACGGGGCTGTCAAAGGTTAAAACCCAGATCCGACCTGACTTGCTCGTAAGATCGGACGTGAAGTAGGTGACTCTCGTGGAACTCGCCCCCAAGGTATAGACGCGTATCCCCATTTCAACGGTAGTGTAGTCGAGGGGGATTCCATCCTGATCTTCAACTATGAGGTCCTCATATACAGCTCCAAAGAGCGGTATCTCCACACTCGGATAGGTTACGTCAATTTTCACTTGGTACTCTACCCTGACGATCCCATCAGAATACACGGTTAAAATCAGCTCGTTAGGGGTATAGGCTTGCTGAGCTTGAACCGACGGTGATACTGTGATGATGACAAAAGTGAGTAAGATGACGCCTAAAGCAGGCCTTTGAATCATTAATTTGAACCCCAGATTTTGAAATTAGTCAAATTTGCATTTCGGCCTTGACCTCGTAATGCCGAGAACGGGGATCAAACCTGGAGAGCAATGTTCTCGCCTTTGCGGGTATAACTGCTATCTCATAGTCCTCGCCTGCAAAAGAGCGAACTGCCTCTATCGAGTCAAACCACATGATCGTAATGAACTCAACCTCGTTCTCGAGATTACGACGTAAGAGATGGATACCCCTATAACCTGCAATCCGTCGGTTATTTATACCTGGGAAGATCTCGTTCTTTAGGAGCGTCTCATAAGCATCCGCGTTTTCAGGCTTAGTCCAGCCATGCCAAATTCTACTAATCACGTTAAAATCCCCAATATAATTTAGATTTTCGTTATTATTTTTATGCCTTTTTCTATACCCATTAGTAAGCCCTGCTTTTAAAATGAGAAAAAGAAGTGCATAGCGCGTTCGGGGCATGGTCGAATCTATATGCAACTTGTTCTCTTTTACTCTGGCTTGAAGGAAAGACTGTCTCCATCTCTGGGTAAAACATTAAAAGTTACTTAATTGTAATTATAATGTTATGTCACCTCCTCAAGATAAATTTTTTATCCCATTAGATACGGAGTCTTTTCAAAATATCGAAAGGGCGTATCTCAACGTAGCAATTTGGCCTGGAACTAAAGATCCGACTGCCGATGTCATTCAAATTAGATTGAGCGGTTTAAAGAATGAAGAATGGATAGAGATTGGGAGAATAAGCCTTTACAAAGATGGACAAGGATACAGAAAACTCCCACCGAGAAAACAACCGGAACAACAGCAAGAAACATTCAATGCTATCTCCAAGCAAGATCATCTCGACGATCTCTCTAAAGAATCTGAAGATAATCCCTTTTTATGAAGCAAAAACAAAAGCAAATCGAATACGTTTCCTTAGGACAATCGAAATAGTGCGCGTGCAGAACGCATTAGACAGGATTCGGACCAGATCGAATTGCATACTAGCCTTGATACAAAGGGGGAGTTGTCTGGTAGCACAAGATATAACAATTGAGTATTATTAAAATGATAAATATTAAAAAAGTTTCGAGCGATCTATTGATCCTCGTATTACTGGCGGTTATATGCTTTCAAGGTTACTATGTTTACAGTCAAGGCCGTCTCATCGACAGTCAAGAAGAAAATATTATCGCCAAAAAGGAGATGATAAACACTCTAACAGCAAGCATCTCAGACTTACAAGTGGAGCTCTCGTATTCGCAGGCTGAGCGTACACGGTTGAGTGAAGAGCTAGACGATCTTAAAACTGAACTCCTGAAACTTGAAGAAAGGGAAGCGCAACTCCAGAAATTTAAGAGATGGAGAGACGGCATTGTCGATTACGATGAGCTTAAGGAGTGGCTACGCAAAGACGGATCGGAGCGTCTGGCTGCTTCCTGGTCGGGGGAATGTACGAAAAACCTCATAATGAGTGGTGAAGAGAACGGTTGGGATATGGCTCATGTAACGCTCGGATTTGAATTTAGAGGCAAAGGTCTGTGTGTTTGGCTATGTGCAATTGAACTCTCTGATCGAGGTGAAGTCTGGATTATACCATGGAAAGATGAGGTGATCGAGCCTTGTCGATTAGGTGATAAACTGCCACCCTCGATCCATGGGGGAAAGTATCATGACGTCGAAATAGTCGACATCATGGTGGTTTATTGAGTGATAGGGATTGGGGTGATTATATGTTGAGTGAATCAAAGATGCGGGCTCGTTCGCCTATACACTTAATCATTAGCATAATTTTAGTAGGGGCAGTAACATTCGAGTCCCTCTATGCGTACAGTCAGGTGCCGCTCATCGAAAAGAATGGGGATACGATTCGAGCGATGGAGAAAGTAATAGAGAGCTTGTCGAAGAAGATAGCGGCTGTACGAACGGATCTGAGCGAAGTCGAGGCTAACATACAGTCGTTACAGGAACAGACGGATGAACTACGCTCACAAAAATTTAGGCTCCAATCAGAAATAGACGATCTTGAAAAACTCCCCAAAAAGAAAGAAAGTATAAGGCCCAGCTACGATGAATTTCGAAAATGGTTGCACAGAGATGAGACAAACAGGCATAGGTATAGAAAATTTGCATTTGATTGCGATGATTTCGCAGCGATGCTGATAGAACGTGGAGAGGAGAACGGCTGGGATATAGCCTTCGTGTACATTAGGGGTGAAGGAGGTGCACACGCTCTCTGCGCGATTGAACTGGAGGATCGTGGCTTAGTCTGGGTTGAACCACAGAGAGACAGCATATTCGAACCGAAAAAAGTCGGCGAAGGCTATTTATCTGGTTTTGGTATCGGCAAAATCGACTATATACTTTTAGTATGGTAGAAAACGTCGACAAAGAAACCGATTGGCGAACCAATTTCTACGCGCGCTAAACCGTCCATTTAAAGATGAAAAAATACGGATTTAGACCGTTCTATATTATGAACACCGCGTTCTAAACTCTAGTAATTTATATTTGATCGAAAATAGAAATAGGCGATGAAGAATGTTCAGAGGAAGATACGACCCTCTCGGCGTTGCTCGTGTAGTATTTTTGGCTTGGCTCGTCTCACTTTCCCTACCTTTTTCATTGACATACGCTGATAGGGGTATCCTCCCCGTGACGGATGCCGACGTTTACGGTCCTGGACAGAAGGCGATTGTAGCGTGGAACGGGGAGACGGAGCGTTTAATCCTCTCTACGGACCTCTACGCGAATAAGGAGACGAAAGTCCTGGAGGTTATTCC
>CAYFVN010000023.1:0-2024 GCA_964346575.1 uncultured Candidatus Bathyarchaeia archaeon | reverse complement strand
AGCAGCGCTATTTTTCCTCCTTTATAAGACGAAGTTTGGAATAGCTCTACGAGCATCCATGGAGAACCCGTCTCTAGCTGAGATTATGGGAGTCGATGTTGAAAAAGCCAGGATATTCTCCTGGCTTTTATCAGGAGCCCTAGCGTCTGTAGCCGGGGGATTGCTTCCTTTCAGGCAGGAGATAGTTCCGGCAACGGGAGCAATAATAATAGTTTCCATATTTGCGGCTAGCATAGTGGGGGGATTAGTAAGCATCTATGGAGCCTTAGTAGGCGGCTACCTCATAGGCATGTCGGAATCTCTCGTCACTTTCGAACTGGCATCTATATTCGGAGCAGGTGTACTATTATATGCAAAAGTTGTCTCTCTAATCATTCTCGTCCTAACACTTGTGATCGCTCCGAAGGGGATAATGGGAGTTAACTGGAGGAGATTAATTTGGAGTACTTGATATACACTATCTTACTCTGGTTCGGAATCTACGCTATTGTGGGTCTAAGTCTCAATATCGAGTATGGGTATGGGGGGATCCCTAACTTCGGTCGGGCATTAGCTGCTCTTATAGGGGGGGTAACGATAGGTGGGATAGTGAACAGGGTTCTGATATCCTACTTTAATATCGGAGGCACAATAATCGAGGCTAGTGGGGAGGTTAAATCCGTCACTAACGAGGTCATAACCCAAGATCCAACGATGGCTATACTTCTCCTCATCGCCTCCCTCGGCTTGGCTGCATTGATAGCTGGTATCACCGGAGCATTATTCATTCTACCCAGCGCCAAACTCTCAGAAGACTACCTAGCCATAACACTCTTAGCTATAAGCGAAGTAGCTTTTCTAGTTTCCTACTATGATGTTGGCTTAATTGGAGGCTATTATGGAGTATCAGTCCCTGATGTTTTAGCTTTTGTACCGGGAGAACAGAGGCTCTTAGCCTTTGCTGTTTTAGCGATCATCGTAGCGTTTGGAGTCTATCTCTTTGCGGAGAGGCTGCTGAACTCACCTTATGGCAGAGCTCTCAGGACCATAAGAGAGAATGAGGGTGTGGCGAAGGCCTATGGGAAGGATGTTATGCGGCTCAGGGTTAAGACAGTCGCCGTAGGATCCTCGATAGCCGCCTTGGCAGGGGCCCTGTACTCCCTTTATTCGGTAAACGTCATAGCTACCAGCTTCAGCAGGGTTGAATGGACCTTCTACCCGATTTTAATGGTTCTTTTAGGTGGAGCTGGCAATAATGTCGGGGTTCTTCTGGGAACCTTCGTCTTCGTGGCATCTAGAATTTTGTTAATCACGTACAAGTTTGAGATAACCTCAACATTGAGGCTCCCTTTCGAAGCTGTATGGCTGGAGTATATCCTCTTCGGAATCGTTATGCTTCTAATATTGATCTATAGGCCTAAAGGCATATTGAAGGAGAAGCCCATACTCACCCGTCCGATAAAAAAATTAATGAAGGAAAGAGGTATAACATCTTCCGACGACAAAAAAAATTCAAAGAACACCTAAAGAACCTTCTCTTTTAAGATAGCGTTTAAGTATCTCAAATTTAAGTCCTCTTAAACTATCATAAATGATATATTTAATGAAAACATAATACTTATTCGATTAACTTGTCCTTACAGGCGTTGGATGTGTGGCTCGGTCGACTAAGTGAGTCAGGCCGTAGTCCTTGTCGGAATGTCATGCTTAATTTTTATCATTTTTGTCAGAAAAAAGGTTTTTCAACACTTGATGAGTTAGTAGATTTTCAGAAGAATGCGGTTGGCGATGACAGTTATAAGATTGTGGATTTGGCTGTTGAGTATGTGAATGAGAAAGGGGGAACGTATAAGAGCATGTCGGATCGATATGCTATGATTCGCAGTTTCTTCTTACATTTAAGGGCTGAATTGCCCCGTATTCCTGTGAATTGGATGCCGACCCGAGATTCTACTGTCAGCAAGTTTGATACGAATGTGCTTTTAGCTTTGGTGAAGGCTGGGGATCTGCGTATGCAGGCCATCTACCTGACTTTGTTTCAGGGT
>CAYFVN010000022.1:0-2155 GCA_964346575.1 uncultured Candidatus Bathyarchaeia archaeon | reverse complement strand
CTCGACTTGACTTAACTTATATAATTTGTGAAAGAGCCGCGTCTATATAGCCATTGGAATGGTGCGGAGCTCGCGTCTCCCTACCTCGAAGTATACGGAAAAGCCGACACGGTCTTGGTGACGGTCTTTTTTGATTTTTCTGGAGTTAAAGTAAAGCAGCCTTGACTAGAACCACTAAGCGAAACTCAACCGATATGTAAGTCAAGTCTCTAACTTTTCCTGTGAAGGAGGTTGAGGCTCACCTTTTGATCTTTCTGACCCTTCTGTGAAGTGCCAAATACGCTAAGCCTATTATCACGGCCACAACGATTATCAGGATGGGGAGTGTCCTTATCAAGATCATCTGTATTGTAGGGCGCTCCTCCACGATGAATATTGAGGGTCTGCTCGCCGTCAACTTACCGCCGGCAAAGGCGGAGCCGCCCAACCAATCCGCGAACACGGTCCATTCCCCTACCACGTTGGGCGTGAACTCGCTGGAGAAGGAGCCGTCTTCAGCCGTAGTGACCGCTCTCAACACTTTCTCTCCGAAGGGATTCTCGTACGTGACCTCTATAAGCGCTCCCCCGATGGGTTGATCTATGCTGCCCGAGACTATGAGCTTGTCTCCCACCCTCATCTTTATCTTAGACAGCCTTATATGGGTCGTCGTTGGCAACGGTATGATCTGCTCGAAAATTAAGCCGACCTCCTTGTTCGAGTCCATGGTCAGCGGTTTACTAGGGGTTGAATACTCCGCGTAGGCGGCTCCTATAATATAGTTGCCCACGAACCTGGTCTCGGACGCGTTCACATAAGAAATGACCTCGGCCAATATCGATGCGTATGCCATGCCCGTTATATCGGATTCAAACTCGTAGACCCTCGTACCGTTCATATCGGATATGGATATGAGAGCAGGAACATCCACCCCCGCAACATCCGTAACATTGACCGATAGATACCAGAACCTCTCCACGATGGAGTCTTGTAGGGCTAATATCTGGCCTCCAGCCCTCGTTGCCTTCCCAGAAGTCGTCAAAACATTGTAAACCTCCCCTACGCCCCCCATGGTCAGCTCCCCAAAGGTCGAGTTCTCCAATCTCAATTCTCCAGCGGAGACGATCGTGGCCTCCTCAGCCTCTATCTTCGAGGCCTCTAGGCTTTCCGAAGCGTTGACGGCCAGAGACTCGAATTTAGACTCGATCAGGCTCGCGTAGTTACAGCTCACATTCGCGACCGCACCGTTGAACCCCGTAACGTTGAACGTATCCGTTTTGACGTGTATCTCGCCCTCCGGGTTCTCGGCGTTCTCCAGCATCATCATCTTCAACTCCCCCTCCAACCTTTCTACCTCCAGCTTCCCGACGCGCACGATCAGAGTAGAGGTGTCGTTAAAGCGTAGGGCCTCGAATCCATTCACTCTCGAGTTGGGTGATACGATGAGACTAGCGTTCCCGGTTAGGATCACGTGAGAGGTTTCGGAGAGGCTTGTAAGCGTGCTATCCTCCAGGATGAGTCTACCATTCTCCGATACGGTCACGTTATAATCCTCTTCGGCTCTTATCGAGAGCTGGATGGTTGAGCCTCGAAGTGTCAGGATTCCGTTACCTCCGATGATTATGTCACCTGTCAAGATCATGTTTCTCCCATCGACCGTGACCGCCTCATCGCCTCGAATAAAAATGCCGCGTTCCGACACAACTTGAGGGTGGACGGGCATAATCAATACTTGCGTCAGGGTAGCCAGCACAATAAGCATTAGACCAACGGTGATTAAAGTACTCTTACTGGGCTTACTCAAATCTAGACCCTCCTTCAATCCTTCCCATCGCCTGTTAATCCCATATTTATCGTCTATTACCTCTCACCATTCAAAGGACGACCATGTTAAGTTAGGTTATGAGTTGGATCAGTGGGGGGAGCGAGATGTTCCTCGCCTCTTCCAAGGGGTCATCTTCATATCTAAACCATAGTATAAACGCGATCGTCTGATAGTTTTTATCAGCATCCTTCAACCATTCGGGATCGGCGATATCGCCCGTTGCGAAATAGAGATATTGTAACTGCTCTGGGCCTAAAGTTTGGCCGTCGAACGGGGCGGGGGTAGCATCCCATATTGTAGTTTCATTAAATACGATATATCTGACTTTAACTTGTCCGCTTGCAGTGGCCG
>CAYFVN010000021.1:0-2873 GCA_964346575.1 uncultured Candidatus Bathyarchaeia archaeon | reverse complement strand
TGAGTCTAAATACCTCTCCAAACCTGTACACCTTCTGTACAATCCCTTTAGGCTATAGTGTATGCCCCAACTCCATTATAGCGCGTATGCGCATTAAATCTAAGTTCAGTATATTTATAAAAGCGCTGAAGAGGGGGCTACGTCTAATCTACGCGCGGACTTGACGATTCTCCCGATATCGAAACCTTGAATTTTAACGCACTCGCTCGAGGTTCGATATCCTCACGCTCAGTATCAATATGAAATGGGGATAAAATATGCTCAAACTACCGTATCGAATAACGTTTTATTCCTCCAGGTAAATATATCCAATGGGAGTTTCCTGTGATTCAGTTCGGCTCAGCAGTAATTGAGGAGGGTGTAGTATACGAGGTGATCGTTTCCACCTATAACGATAGGGGATCACCCACCGCCGCTCCTATGGGTATAATCTTCAAAAATCCGAGTTCCTTCGTAATTAAACCTTACCTGTCTACTGCAACTTACAGGAATTTAGAGTTAAGACGTGTAGGGGTCGTTAATTTTACTAGAGATCTCTTAGTATTCTTGGAGTCTGCCTTCAAGGGATATGTAGAGCCTAGAGCTCTCAGTTCGAATGGATTTTCGAGTGCTCACTCAGTTAGAGCGCCTAGATTGATGGACGCAGAGCTCTGGTTGGAGTTTAAGGCGAAAAGTTTTTCAGGTAAGGGCGAACGACTGACGGTTTTATGCTCGGTGGAGAGTGTGGAGGACGGCTTGGCGAATGTTAAACCATTCAGCAGGGGGGACTTCGCTGCTTTAGAATGTATGATCTACGGTACCAAGGTTTTAGCGCTTCGAGAGGAACCTTTAGAGGATCTGTCTGAGATTGCTCGGCTTTTAATCTTGTATAGAAGGCTTGCGGGGAAGGTGGCCCCTAGAGGTGTAGCCTCTAAGGTCGTGGATGAGGTGTACCGCATAGTTAGCGGTGTTCTACCTCTTTGACTCCTTCCACCGACTACTTTATAGAGATCTTAAGAGATCACATTGTGATAAAATATTTATTACTTTAGTGACTTTGTAGAAGAATTTAAATTTTAGGCGTGACATATGAAACTAATAATATTCACTTTATGGGAGTGGTGATATGAGATGAGCTCGTGGGATGATCGCCCTGAATGGCTTAGGCGTTGGTGGAGGCGCTTCCCATTCTCCGGTAGAGGGTTTGAGGATATAGACGAGATGATGGAGGAGATGTTCAGAGAGTTGCAGAGGTCTATTCCGAGCGAGTTGATGAAGGAGGAGAAGCTGCCCGATGGGACCACCGTTAGACGAGTTGGTCCTATAGTCTATGGGTATTCGATGACGGTCGGGCCCGACGGTAAACCGGTGATAAAAGAGTTCGGTAATGTTAAGCCTTCCATGAGACCAACCGCCTTCGGGGCTCCTAGACCCGGCTTGGAGGTGAAGGTTGAGAGGGAACCTCTAGTGGACACGATAGATGAGGATGATACCATAAAGGTCGTGGCTGAGATCCCGGGTGTGGAGAAGGAGGACATAAACCTTGAATGCGTGGAGAGGGCGCTCATCATATCTGTTGACACTGAGAAACGGAAATACTTTAAAGAGGTGGAGCTTCCATCCGAGGTCGACCACCAATCGGCTGAAGCGTCGTACAGGAATGGGGTGCTCGAAGTTACTTTGAAGAAAGCTAGACCAAAACAGAAAGGGAAGCGTATAAAAATCGAGTAGACCGCTCGTAACCTTCCTCTAACCAAAACAATAAAAGAAGATCAACTGTAAAATAACGCATAGCTTAGCGTGCGCTGACCGGTTACTTCCCGACGCTAACCTCATTAGAAAAACGTTTTATCTGCCGGTAAGTAGCAAGCGTTTTAGAATACGCTTTCTTTAGAGAAGACTTCGATCCCCTTCTCCGTTATCTTGTAGGGTCTCATCTGGGTGTCGATGTGGGTCTCCCTCATCTTCTCCATTTGGATGGTCCTCACTAGCGACTTTTTTAATTGTAGGCTACGGAGGATTATCACGCCGTGCGCAAGGTACTCTTCGATCTGCACCGATCTATCGATCCCTGTGGACCTCAGTTCGGCGGTGATCAGGCATGTGGCCCCGGTTTTCACTAGGGCCTCTATCAGGTCGAGTAAGGCGGTCCGCATCTCGATGGGATCTGGATACTGGAATGTTATGAACGAGAGGCTGTCGACGATGATTCTCTTCGCGTCGATCTCTTTTACGCTTGTTTCTACGGCTTCGATCAGGCTTATCATGGAGAAATCCCTCCTGCCGATGGCTATCTTCCCGAGCTTGACCTCTCCCGGTAGGTGCCTTATGGGTGAGGCGTCTACGAAGGCGAACAGCCTCTCCTCCTCGTACTTGGCCAGACTCCAACCGAAACTCTCCATCTCCGAGTAGTAATGGTCCTTACTCTCGTCGAGGCTTACGTATATGCCACTCTCGCCTGCGTTGCATCCCGTTATGAGGAACTGGGTTGCGAGTACGGTCTTGCCGGCGCCTGGATCCCCCAACAACAAGACAACGCGTCCTTTGGGGATTCCGCCGTTCAACATTTCGTCTAGGCCGAGGATTCCCACCGGAGTCCTTCCCCGTATTGACATAACTTCATTTAATCTGTTTCCAGTATTTAAAGGAACGCGATCGATAAGCTTCAGCGCGGCTGCTAAAGACATTGGAAACAAGAATTAGGCGTTCGATGCCGATAGCGATCACTGGATGAGCTTTAATTAATTATTAAATTTCTCCAAAGATTTGTTAGGTTTAATGGATATCGACCCGAAGAGGATCACAATATATCGAGTTTCGATATATCGAGTTTCGACATATTAATTTAAATATGAATAGGCATAAAAGGAGGAGATCGTGAGCCTCCCACCTAT
>CAYFVN010000020.1:0-4092 GCA_964346575.1 uncultured Candidatus Bathyarchaeia archaeon | reverse complement strand
TAACGAAGAGAAGGGGTTTATCGGTTTTTACCTATATGGACTCGTACCGTCCAGAAGCTTTAAGGCATATGAACCGTCTTTTACTGAGATGCCGTACGGAAAAAGAGTCTAAATTGATCTTATGTCCATCGCCTACCCACCTTCAAAGTGAAGAAACCCAAAAACTAAAAAAAATTGTGAATAAATGTAAGGAGCTATTGCACGTGCAATTGCTTTATTATGGGCATCCTTATGGGATAATCCCCTTAGAGCTTGAAGATGTCTATCCACTCGGACAGACGAACGTATCCAAGCCAATAGATGAGGAAGCTCGAGAAACTGTCTCGAAGAACATCAAAAAATATTTAAGTAAAATTCAATACAGAAAACTCACTCTAATTTTCGATACATCCATTATTACGGAGAGGCTACTGAAACATCTGCAAAACTCCTCCAATGTAAAAGTGTTTGACATATACGGTCCGGATTTCACAAGAGCTGTTATGAGACACCTATTGAGATTAAAATAAAATCAGTAAGCTTGTGCATAGTTTTTTTAAACATAAACCCCGCCTCCCTCTTTAGCTTGTTTCATTTTGCTCTCTATGGCCAACTCTATCTCTTTTGCATCCTTTTCAAGTTCACTCACATTTATTGGGAAATTATACATTTTAGAAATAGATCTTAACGCCAAGGCTGCTGCTCTTGGATCCGCTCTTTTGGGAGACGCATAAGGTAGTAATGCTATTGCCGGAAAATCGTAGAACTCAAATTCAATAAGTAATGAAGCTAAAGGTCCAAAAATATATAATCCAGGTTCAAGAACCGGGGCTGGCGACTTTTTATGTTTTCTTAAATATGCATCATTAGGAACAGCTTTTAAATCCTCACCGTCGGATTGCTTAAAATTAACGTCTAAACCTCCAATGAGTACCACTTCATCGAAACCTTTTCTGACAATCCATGAAGCAATGCTTCTCAGGATAGCCGGCTCATCCTTTCTACTCGGAGGGAACTCCAGTCTTAACATTACGAGTCTATCGGCCTTGTATAACTCAAAAGGAGTTACCAAACCGTTCTTGGCTGTAGTCACGAACGGAGGTATCTCCATAGCGCGTAGGAAGCCCACCCTTTCAGCTTTTAGTGAATGTATCAGATATGAAGTAGTTATATGTCCGGTTTGTCCGATACCATGGAAACCAGTTATAAATACTCCTCCAGTAAAATCTTCGTTGTCCTTGGTGATTATCATGGCCTAACACACTCATATTATACTGTTTTATAATGTAGATATTAAACGTAGCGTGCACCGTAGATCGGTAGAAATGCAATCCTTTTTAAGTGAAGGTTACCCCAAACCTCAAGTTACGTCTAATAAGTTCACGTCTAAATATAAGTTGAGGAGTCAGCTCGGAATGGATATAAGTTTTCTAGGAGCATGCCGAGAGGTAGGTCGCTCAGCCTTTACCATAAATTCGAATAAAAATGGGATTTTACTCGATTACGGCGTCGCTATGAACGATGAGGTAGGATTTCCTGCACACATTTCGCCAAAAAATCTTCAACTAATTATATTATCGCATGCACATTTGGATCATAGTGGAATTCTACCCCTATTTTATCTAACCAAAGGTAAGGCGCTCTACGGTGTAGAACCAACCTTTGAATTATCAGGGCTCTTAATAAAAGACTTCATAAACCTCAGTGGGTACAAACTCCCATTCGAATTTATAGAGCTAGATAACATGCTCAATAACGCTGTAAGAATCGACTATGCCCAGAATATTGAGTTGAAAAACGGATCGATCACCTTACTCAACGCAGGTCATATACCAGGCAGTGCCCAAGTTCTGATAAAACTGGACGGGAAACGTATACTCTATACTGGAGACTTCAATTCTACATCCACTAGGCTTCTAAGTGCTGCTGATAGAGAATATGGAGAATTGGATGCCGTTATAATCGAAAGCACCTATGCTACTGAAGATCATCCTCCTAGAAATAAGTTGGAAGAGGATTTCGTCGAAGAGGCTACTGAGACAGTAGATGAGGGAGGCACAGTACTAGTTCCTGCATTTGGTGTTGGAAGGTCACAAGAGATACTTTTAACCTTAGTCGCCTATGGGTTCAAATATCCAATATTCATAGACGGGATGGCGCTTCGTACAATAAGAATGCTATCAAACTTCAAAGAATCGCTGGGTGATCCTGAACTATTTGATAGAGCTATGAAAAAAGTTGAGTTTGTAAGAAACCGTAGAGATCGCAATAACGTATTGAAGACGCCATCTGTAGTAATCGCTCCGGCAGGCATGTTAAAGGGCGGTACCGCAGTATTCTATATGGAATCACTGTCTCTCAGTAAGAGAAACGCCGTTTTCCTAGTAAGCTACCAAATACCCGGTACACCAGGAAACGTTCTCCTAGAGAAGGGGAAATTTCATATTAAAGGCCAGTTCAGAAATATAAGTGCAAAGATTGCAAAATTCGATTTCTCATCCCACTCAGGAATGTCTGAGCTTCATGAATTTCTAAGTAATGTTAGCCCCAAGGCTAAAGTATTTACCGTTCATGGAGAAGAAAGGAATTGTGAGCATCTAGCTAAATGGGCACATAAGGAGCTAGGACTTGACGCTCAGGCACCTAGATCGGGAGATACTTATCGCCTACAATAGCGCGCGCCATGAATTAATTGGATATAGATATTAACGATTAAATTAGGGTATGTATTATCTGTAGGATTCAATATTATATTCTTTATAGCTAATCAATGGTATGACAGTGGCAAAACTCACTCCAAGCCTCAGCCGCTAATTGTCTAACATATGGCTGGTTCAATCCGATCTTCTCAATCCTGCTGACTATATTATTAAGTGTATATCCTTTATGAAGATTATTCTTTATATAACTTAAGATAAATTCGAATCTTTCATGTGGATAGATTATCCACGCATTAGTTTTATCTACGTAAAAGTTTGGTTTAAAGATGCTGTGAGGCTTATAATGTATAGTTGCCGTCTTGATGATCTTTGCCCCTACTTTCCTGAGATAGTCGTTTACTATAAATAAGCTATGTCCTGTGTCGGCCACATCGTCAACTACCAGAACTTTACGATCCTCAACGGAGACGGAAAGTGGTTGGGTTATCCTAGGCTCTCTCCCCGTCCTTCCTACATCTTCATAAAATTCGACACGTATGCTAGCTAAATTGGGGTTGTGTAACAGATCGGATATCACTCTAGCAGGTATCCATCCTCCTCTAGCTACCCCAACTATTAGATCTGGGCTAAGTCTAGCTTTCTTGATCTTCTCAGTTAATCGTATACACATCTCGTACATTTGTTCCCATCCTACCGCCAAGTACTCCAAACCTACTTCCTCATGAAAAGTTTAAAACTGGAACCTAAACAAAAAATTTATGTAAAAAATGTTCGAGGTTTTGACATGGAAATTATTTCAATAAAAGGATATAAAAAATATCTGGGGATATCTCTTATTAAAATCTGTAATAGAAAATTTTTTAAAAACTTAATTAATGAAGTTCTTTCGAACTCTAATGATACAACAGTACAGCTTTTAAATCCTAAAGGCGTCGCTGGCGTAAACCACATCTATCACGCGGTGAGACTTTCCTTAAAAGCCCTCGCAAAAAACCGCTTAATATCTAAAAATTTTAGGGTTGAACTCTTATTATATTTGGCTGCACGTAGACAAATTAGTGAATCAATAAGGGTATTAGGTGTTAATGAAAAATCTAATAGTGTAGTAATAATTGTTGTTGACACCTCCAGAATCAAAATTAGGCGATTCCTCGAAAACTTAATTCTAGAGCTCGGCGAAGAACTATCCATCACAGATATAGGTAAGGAAGGAATAATAAATCCAAAATACCTATCCGAAGCATTTTCGATAAACCAGCAAGAAATAGATTCTACAATCTTAAATCCTCAAGAAAAATTTAAAAGCATACTAGAAAAGTTGGTGGTAGAAAAAATAGCGCTATTTTCTATCTAAATTGAGCGTCTCTCCCTTTCTGTAGAGAGTATGGCATTTGGGGGTATTACGGAAATCCCTGTCTTCCGTCCAAGAACCTCAATTAAAATTATCTTGTCA
>CAYFVN010000019.1:0-5383 GCA_964346575.1 uncultured Candidatus Bathyarchaeia archaeon | reverse complement strand
AAGATCCTCGTGCGAAGTGGGGTGTGTGGAGGCTGGAGCGCCATCGAGCGTCAGAGAGGCGCTTTCAGGGTACGGATGGAATGTAGGCTTGGCCTTCCAAGTCTCCGATGATTTCCTAGATATATTCGGGGAGATGACAGGTAAGGCTAAAGGAAAGGACATCATGGAGCACAAGCTTGGGAATGCGGTCATACTCTATGCTCTACAGGGTCTACCTGAGAGCGGTAGGGCGAAGCTGTTATCGACGATCCGTAAAGACGAAGTGTCTAAACGGGATCTGATCAAGACGCTCAACCTAATAGACAAGACCGAGGCCAGATACGAAACCAAAAGTCTCGCATACAAGTTGGCTGAGAAGGGAAAAGAGAGCCTCACAGCGCTTCCGGATACGGAGGCTAAACATAGTCTGATAACTCTGTCTGACTTCATAGTCGATAGAACTTACTGAAGTACCGGTGGGTCGGTAAGTTCGTATTATAAACGTTTATAACCATTAGGATAGTTCTGCTACCCAATATCCGAAAAGAATGAGTGGTAGGGGATGTGATCGAGGGGTGAGTGATGAACCGGCCAATCCAGCCGCGTTGGGGCTGGGCGGCTTTGCCTTAACTACTTTCATATTGAATGTGACGAACGCCGGGATAATCCCCGTTGAAAGCTTGGGGATGGTCATGCCCATGGGGATATTCTACGGCGGTGTAGCGCAGTTCATGGCGGGCATGTGGGATATGAAACGTGGAGAGATATTCGGTGGAACCTGTTTCAGCAGCTTCGGAGCATTCTGGATTGGGCTTGCGTTCATGTTAGTCTTGCAAGCCAGAGGCTTCCTCCCTGAAGTGCCACCTACGGGGATGGCCGTCTTCTTCATTGCATGGGGCATCTTCACGGCCTACGCCACCGTGGGAGCTTTGAAGATCTCTAAAAGCGTGACTGTGGTCCTCGTAACACTAACGATACTCTTCTTCCTACTAGCTGCAGGAGAGTTCAGCCCGATAATCCATACCATAGCGGGTTACGAGGGGATAGCATGCGCCTTATCAGCATGGTATGCCTCTGCGGGCGTACTGATAAACTCGATATACGGTAGAGAGATAATCCCCCTCGGTAAAGCGGAGTAGTCTAATTTTTCATTATCGAACTCTTGATATCTCAATACAATTAAAGTTCAAATCCCGGCGGCCTCACCACCCCAGCCACACACACAAATTATTATTGCTCGCTATCGCTCGCAGAGCATGTAGGGGGATGAATCCCCCTACAATATGAGCGCGCGTCAGCGAGCTCCATTATTTTGTGTGTGTGCGCGCACCATCCCAGCTTAATTGAGTCTGCCTTTTTTAGAGATTCAAATGATCTATAGTAGAATTGGAAGTCATGCTGGTCACGGATCTTTACTTATTTACCCACGTGCTATCATTAGTTTAACAAAGCATTAATGTTAGACACGATTGTAGACAGCTTATATCTTTTTTTAAGGTAAAAAGCAAACTCAATTAAAACTCCTTGGGTGACTCTAAAAGTGCGCAAAGTCGTTAGGATCGAACGTATCGATAACAGTAAGTTTACGGCATAAAGGACAGGCCATATGAAACATTTTGAACATCGAACATATCGTAGACCAAATTTATTAATCGATCGATCTATCGTATTGATCGAATGAACCAATAACAATGAGTTTATTGATCAAATTGATCATATTGATCGCATCGATTACCATTAGCCAATATAGGGTACCCTAATATTATTTGAAGAATGATTATTATTAATAATTGAATGAATTAAATGCTCATTATTGATTGAATGATAATGATTCATACCGTCATTCGATATCCGCCAAATAAATTTATTAGCGCGCGCACGCTCACTGTACAATTCACAAGTCGACTTGTACAATTCACTAAACACATTAGTTGAACGGCAGCATATGAATATGTTTAGGATTAATTATCGCATAATTAATAGAAGAGTTCTCTCTCGCGCATTACATCTTAGACGTTGATCTACGGATGCAACCGGGTATTTCAGGCATAATCCAGAATCCTTAAAGCCCTGTTCATCACGTCTTCGACGTCTTTGTTCATCTCCACATGTTTCGAAGAGACCTCGACTAGGTTCCGTCTGACAGATGGCGCGTGAGGGTTGAACCTCTGTATCTCGAGAATCGTCTTCAGCATCCCCCTCATCTTCTTCAGGGTTTTAAGGGTTGACTTGAAGCTTCTGGTGTATAGCATGGGATTTAAACCCTCGGAGCCTAAGTTTTCTCCCAGCGCCATCCCCAGCGAGAGAAGGGCGAAGTGGTGTAGAACCTGGTAGGCGGCCATAGCTCGATCATGCTGGAAGGCGGATACGACTGTGACGTTCAATCCCGCCTCCGTAAGGCTGTTGAGGAACTTTTCTGAGACCTGCCCTGAAACCGCTTTCACGGCTAAGACGTTCTCTCCTTGGAATCCCCTGACCCTGGGTCCGAAGAGGGGGTGAATACTCAGGTATTCTAGCCCTCCGGGGAGATCCCTCGAGACGGCCTCGACCACCGGGGTTTTAACGGATGTTACGTCGACCAGTAGGCTCCCACTCCGCATCATATCCGCGACAGCCAAGCAGACCTCGGAGGTGACCTCTATCGGGACGGAGACCAGAACCGTTTCGGCTTCAGATACCCCTCCCAGCCCGGCGGCCTCCACGGTCACGCTGTCTGCTACCCCTCGCGCCTTGGATTCTGACCGGCTGCACACCGTGACGCCGTAGTCTAGGCTCTTAAGGAGGCGGGTCAAGACCCTACCCATGCGGCCTGTTCCGCCTACTATCGCCGCTTTGCCCTTGGATATGACCCCAAAACCTTCAGAGTTACGCATGTCTCCTTCAACTCCTCCAAAGCTTCCGAGCATGGAGAGTCCAAGCGGTGGCCTTCAAAGCCGCAGTAGAAGAGGTACTCCCACGGAGTCCTCCTGTCGGGCCTAGACTCTATCTTCGTGAGGTTTATCCCCCTTGAGGCGAGGGGCTCGAGGGCCTTGTGTAGAGCCCCGGGGACGTGAGACACGGAGAATATCACCGATGTGATGTCGCCGCCTGTAGGTGGATGGTCCTCCTTGGCGATCACGAGGAATCTGGTATAGTTATTGGGGATGGCCTCAACGCTCTTCGCAAGGATCTCCATACCGTAGAGTTGGGCTGCAAGCTCTGTGCCTATCGCGGCTGCACCTCTCTGCTTTGAGGCTTTCTTGACTGCGGCTGCCGTGCTGCTCGACTCGACCAGTCTAGCCTTCGGCAGGCTCTCCTCTAAGAATGATCTACACTGGGCCAACGCCTGAGGGTGCGATACGACGGTCCTAACGTCCTTGAGCTCCACGCCCGGCTTTACGAGCAGGTTATGCCGGATCCTCTCCTCGATCTCGCCGAACACCATACAGTCCGACTCCAGAAGCATGTCCAACGCTATGTTGACCGATCCCTCGATGGAGTTCTCGACGGGGACGATACCATAGCCGGTTTCACCCGCCGATACCGACCTGAAGACCTCTTTTATACTGTCCTTCTCGACGAGTGTTGCAGGCTTTGCTTCGAAGTATGCGCGCGCAGCCTGCTCGCAGAATGTCCCTCTGGGACCTAGATAGGCTGCTCGATACTCGTCTCCCTGAGCCTTACGGCATAGCGAGAATATATGCTGATATATGTGAGAAATCTCAATAGGATCCACACCGGCAGCTTCAGCCATTCTTTTAACCCTATTCGCAATTTTGGTTTCTCTCTTTGGGTCATGTACAGACATTTTAAGTCTTCGCTTTGCCAGCCCTATCTCCTTCACAATTTCAATTCTAGAAGTCAATGCTTCCAAGATGTTATCGTCTAGCTTATCGATACGCTTCCTAAGCTCGTCTAAACCGATCAATTTTGATCATCCATCACTTAAGGTATGGCTCTTTATCTTGAATTTCCTAAATCATTCATCATTGAAGCCTGCGACGTCAATTATCCCGATAACGGGTCTCATCTTCTTTTCAAGTCGATCCATTTCTTGTCGAGCCTTGCCATATCTTCCCAACCGAGATCTACGAATAAAGCGTCGACCGTGGTTATTGCGGCCATAGCTTCAACAACGGCGTAAATTCTCCCAAGTAAAGTTGCATCCCTTCTTGTTATGGGGCTTAGTCTTTCCTCTTTCATGGTTTTCACGTTAATAGAGGGTTGTTCCACTGAGACTGTGGGTGTAGGCTTGATCGCTAATCTGACGACGATATCTTCACCATTGGTTATTCCCCCTAAGACGCCACCGGAATTGTTTGTTTTGAACCTGACTTTGCCATCTTCAAGATAGGGGTGATCATTGAATTCGGAGCCCTTCATATTGCTGCAATTGAATCCAGCGCCGAATTCTATACCTTTAACAGCTCCTATGCTCATCAATGCGTGAGATAACATTGCGCTGAATTTATCGAAGACAGGCTCTCCTAGGCCGGCTGGAACATTATGGATGATAAGCTCAATAATACCTCCTGCTGAGTCTCCTTCTTCCTTTATTTCCAGGATTTTCTCTTCCATCCTCTTCGCTGCTTCAAGATCGGGACAGTTTATCTCGTTCTTCCTGTAATTTTTCTTTATTTCTTAAAAACTCAAGCCTTTGGCTTTTATCCCCATGCATTCTTTCGTATAGGCGATTACCTCTATATTCTCTCTTGCGAGAAGTATCTTCGCTAGAGCTCCTCCTGCAACCCTGCCCACCGTCTCTCTTCCTGAGGCTCTTCCCGCACCGCACCAATCAGCAGCCTCTCCATATTTTAGAAAGAAAGTATACTCCGCATGGCCGGGTCTGATGAGATCCTTATAATCGCGATACTGATCGATATGCACTTTCTGCGTATCAACATTATAAACGATCATTCCGACGGGAGCGCCTGTTGTCACTTCGTCTTGACCTATTCCGGCGAATATGTGAACCCTATCCGTCTCTTTTCGCGGAGAATCGAGTTTTCCCCGGCCAGGGCGCCTTTTATCCATCTCTTCTTGGATCATTTCGTCGGTAATTTTTATTCCTGGTGGAACACCATCAACAATTACGGCCAAACCACTTCCTTCTCCTATGCCATAGGATTCTCCACACGTCGTTATTCTAAAAATTCTTCCAAACGTGTTTCCTAACATTTTATTCCCTCCAAAATCATCTTCGCGCCTAAGCCATTCATCAATTCAAGAAAATTTGGGAACGTCGCCTTATAAGCTTCTGCCGTATCAATCTCTGTCTTCCCCTCTGCGATCATTCCTGCAAGACTTAAAGCCATAACGATTCGGTGATCACCATAACCCTTTAATTCAGTTCCTTTTAGCACGCTACTCTCTATGACCATTCCGTCATGAGTTTCCTGGACTTTTGCGTTCATCTTAGATAATT
>CAYFVN010000018.1:0-3868 GCA_964346575.1 uncultured Candidatus Bathyarchaeia archaeon | reverse complement strand
GATCGGTGGGTTCGTTGAAATTCAGAATTTTTAGGATTCGTTCCTTCAATTCTGTGGGAGATAGTTGGAGTTTTCCCTCTTTGGATATTAGATGACCAGCCTCTTGTTGAACTGAACTCCCCCTTCTTTTCAGTGATCTGAAGATCTCATATTCCTCTCCATCAACCTCAAATTTCAATAATACGCTTCCATCTTTTTCACCTAACCGAAGGAGTCCGGAGCCTTTTTCCGATCCGAGACCAAATAGCGCAAACTCTATTGCCATAAGAATCGACGATTTTCCTGACCCCATGTCTCCCTCAAAGAGAGTGACCCCTAACGGAAACTCGATCGTTTTATCCCTGTAGCTTCTAATATTCGTAAGTTCAATCGATTTTAGAATCATGTGAAGACTCCTTCTAAATCGAGGATTTCAATCACATCGCGATGAATTCGCTCTTCATAGCCCTTTTTCTTTTCATTGATCTTGGGCTCTCTTCTCAAGACTTTCAAAAGTTCAATAGCCATTTTAACGCCATTATCACTCTGCAATATCTGGCTTGAAACCTTTATGGAACCTATATTCTCGCGAAACAGATTATTCTCTATTGATTGAATGTCTTCGCCCGCTACCTTGATAACTTCAAACTCCTTTGACGTGAATCCGTGCTTACTTATACCAACATACACGGCGCCTTTATCGTAGAGAAGTGCTCTAATTTCGTTAGAATTTATGTCGGCCGTCCTTCCGCCCGAAAGCCGTCCTTTAATCTTCAAGATTACCATCTTATCGTTTACATCCAACTCATGTAATTTATCAAACAATTCCTGTCTTGTTTGTACGGATGATTTGCCCGTAGCATCATATTCGAAATGTAGTGAGTCAAAAGTTTTAATTTCTTTAAACTCGACTTTCTTCACTTCATCTTCAAAATGGACGATGAAGAAACCTCGACTATTCCCTTTAGCTATCTGCTCAAGATCTCTCGGATATCCTGAAAATATGGGGCCAGGATAGTTTATATGCGTATACCCTGGAAGACCGCCTGCAATTTTTTCGTGGATGTGCCCACCGGCATAATATGAAAGCCCCTTAGGCAAATATGACGCTGGAATAGAGTCCATCCTTGCCAGATATTCGGGTTTCAGTTCCGCTATAGCGCTATGGAAAGCAAAAATCTTGAATCCTTTTTCTCTTTCTAAAATGGATTTGTCCAAGATCTCGAAGTAGTCTTTTTCTAAGCCTAACTTTCTACCAGATAATCCAGCTATCTTTGCTCCAGTTTTAGGATCGATTAAGAATTCAAGCTTTAATTCGTCATTTTCTATTTTAGGTCTAACCACTTTTGTTATAAGGCCTGCACTGTGCAAGACATCTATCATGGAGGTTTCATTTGGGCTGTAATCGTGGCTACCGTAAATAATGTATATTGGAATTTTATGCTCTTTAACGTTTGTAATTTTTTTAACGGCTTCATTAACCGTTGACATGTCTGGAACGTTCGTATGGAAAAGATCGCCTGAAATAAGAATGAAGTCTACTTCCTCTCGCATACATATGTCCATCGCTTTTATAAAAGAGGAGATCTCCAATTCCTGTAATACGGGTTCTCTGTTCGCTCCTAGATGGCAATCGGCCAGGTGAGCGAATTTCGGCATAAAACATTCACCCTACAAAGACTGGTTTGGTTTTTCTTGATTGGTGAGATATAGTAGTCTTCAAGTAGTCTTCAAATAAGGGTATCTTGACTGGAATAGCGAATTTTGTGAAGTTACTGCTGATAATCGCCTCACCTTTATCCAAGCTAGCTATGTTCCTGTCATCGGTGGAGAGATCTTGAGCAGCACTCTCGATTACCGCATTCCTCTCTACAGACATCTCATTACCGAGGATCAGTTTAGTATTCATATTCGCTAGAATTTGCCTGGGTATGAGGCTGATCAGCTGTGTGATCGCTATCAAGCCAACTCGGAATTTTCTGCCTTCCCTGGCTACAGTACTATAGATATTGTTCCCCATATTTTCTAATACTTCTTTCCCTAAGACTCTCGGGGCTTCTTCGATAACTACGCTTACAATCGGTTTCTCATCTAATATTCCCTCGGATTTATATCTTTGGTATCGATTGAACATCTCTCCGACAACGATACTACCGATTAACAGTTCGGCCTCGTCTATCAGTCGTGAAGTATCTACCGTTACCATTTTACCGTTTTCCAAGGCATTCGTTATATCGGATGTCGTGGTAGCTCCAGCTTTATCGCTAAACACTCTGGTACGGCACTGTAATTGGCCCAAATCATCAATATACACTCCAAGGATGTTGTCAAATCTGCGCTGTAGAACTTCTAGCGTTCTCGGCGCCACGCCTTCAATCTCCGTTCCTCGCATAATGTTCTCAATCCATCCCTCTCCGTAACTGTTGTAATACCGTTTTATCGCATCACTTTGAGCATCGGTGAAATTAACAATACCTTGAAAGTGCATTGGCGATATCGATTTGAGATTTATAACGAGCGTATTTGCGCCTGTTGGAGGATTAGAAGAATAATATAACAGTCCTTCTTTCGCCTTCGGATGATCTTTTAAACCTTTTTTAAATCTACCGTAATACTCGTCGTGAGGATCGAGGACTAAAACACCGAACTTATCTAGTCCTAATATGCTCCAAAGCATAACTCTAACCAGATTGCTCTTCCCTCTACCTGTAGTCGCCGGAATGACTAAGTGATGAGTGAAGGCATCCGTCCCATTCAGATAAACGTCTACATCTAAAACTTTAGATCCGCTTCTAATCTTTCCGATGTAGACCGGATCGTCAGGTTTCTCTAGAAATTTCAAATCCTCCTTATTTATGATTCTCAGAGAAGAAAAAAAGCTTGGAAGTGTTTTAGGAATCTTGACCTCATTTTCAGCGATCGTGACTATAGCTTTTAAAGCAGCGATCCTATAATTTCGTAGTTCCGGTTCCATAAACGTTAGGTCAGAGCCGAATCCCTCAAGATTTAGGCCAGCCATCAACTCGCGTCTAATCTGAGGAATTTGGCTTCCGTACGCAAGATCGTAAACTTGCAAAATTATTTTTGAATCCTCATCCGCTACTAACAAGTCACCTATTTCAATTTTCTTTCCGCTTTTTTCTCTAATCAATATCTGCGCGGTTTTACCACCGATTACTTGGCCTAAAATATCCAATTCCACTTTCTTCAACCCACCAGCCTATTCAAAATATCGTGCGCATCTATCGCATGGATATGTCTAGCAAGTTTATCCCATTTACCGTCCTTAGATAACTGTGAAAGAAAGACGTATTTATAGCTATCAATATCGGCTTCGGTGACTCTCGCAAAATTATCCGCATCTATAAGCCCATAAGGATAACCGGGAAAACTTATATCGCATGAATTTTTTGCGAGTTGTAAAAAAATTCTGTGAAAATCATCTTCGCTCAATTGTGAGAATTGCTCACGTAATATTTCAAATCTAAAAACGTGATCAGCACGCGGATGTAATTTAACCATAAAGATTATTGCGTTATGATCGGTCATCGTACCTTCAGCCATAGGAACGTACCAACTTTTAAATCCTACATTATCCTCTGCAAATTTCCCTACGGCCCCGATAAGCGATAATCCGGTATCCGTGTAAAGCCCACTTGATTTTGCTAATCCAGTCACTATAACATTTTTTTTCAGGGCAGCATCATATAACTTTTTAGAATACTTTGATTCGTTCGTGTATACGGTTTGCAAAGTTCTATCAAGCACAATTACATCCCTCTCGTTAAGCTCCTTATCGACCACATCTACCGCATAACTCCACTCGGCAAATCTTCTAGCCATAGAAGCAACTCTCGCTATTTCAGCCTGTTGATGTCCAAATCTTAGA
>CAYFVN010000017.1:0-2972 GCA_964346575.1 uncultured Candidatus Bathyarchaeia archaeon | reverse complement strand
AGGTATAACACTGGTCGCCATATCCAATACAAAAGGAAGCTCGTGCTTAGCCGGTACAGCTACAGCGATGGGGTTAGTTCCAAGTATAGGTTCTACTCCAAAGGTCGGAATAACAAGCGGCCAAGCGTTTGTAGTACAGACCCCTATCATATCCTCTCTAAGCGCCATCATAGCATAGTAGCCGGCAATCCCTAGGTGATTACTGTTCGTGACCGCCGCGAAACCGAAATACGACTTCTTAGCCTTCTCTATACATCGTTCCATAACCCTGTATGCCACCACTTGTCCCAGACTGTTCTCGGCGTCTATGAAAAGGCTGAGAGGGGTTTCTCTTTTTACTGTGAGTTTGGCCTCGGCTCGAATCCAGCCATTCATTAACCTCTTGGCATACCTAGGCAGTCTCGAAACGCCGTGCGATTCGATTCCCCTAAGATCCGCAGAAACAAGGATGTCAGCTGTTATATCCGCTTCTTCAGGGGGGACCTTAAGTCTTCTTAATGCGTTAACACAGAACTCCTTTAAAGATTCGGCTTTAACAACTCTTTCCTCTTTACTCAACCATCTTCGCCTCGATCCTTAAAAATTCAATCAATACATTTTGAAACCTTTTTCATTTCTTAATAACTCAACAAATTTAAAGATGCTGAAATCATCAGGTTTATTTTAAACGGGCTCAAGCTAGCGCGCGCTACAAATTTTGGGTGGATTAAACTAAAATACATCGTATTGCTCGCTCTAATAGAGAGTTGATCGGAATATGGCTGATAGTGAAAACAAAGTAGAGTTGGCCGTTCTTGGTGGAGGACCAGGCGGCTATGTCGCTGCCTTGAGAGCAGCCAATCTAGGTGGTCGTGTGGCTCTAATCGAGAAAGAAGGGCTCGGTGGTGTTTGCACCCATAAAGGATGCATTCCAACGAAAGCTCTTCTCAATACCGTAGATCTACTAGACAAATTGAAGCACTCTTCTCTCCATGGAATTGTCGTGGAAAAGTATTCTATAGAATTCCCAGAAACTATGAAGAGAGTACAAAGGATAGTGAATAGATTGGAGAAAGGGGTTGAATATCTCCTGGATAAGGCAGGTGTTACATTGTTGAGAGGCGTTGGTTATCTCAAATCTCCCGGAGTAGTACATGTAACCCTTGAAGATGGGGGAGGAGAAGATGTGAAATATCAAAGACTTATCGTGGCGACTGGGTCTCATCCATTTAAGATTCCTATACCTGGAGTAGATGGGAGAGGCGTAATAACAAGCGATGAAATTTTTAAGCTTACCGAGGTTCCTGAAAGTCTTATTGTTGTAGGTGGAGGCGCTGTAGGAATAGAATTTGCCACTATGATGAATGGTTTAGGTTCTGAAGTATCATTGGTCGAGATGATGCCTCAACTTATGCCTGGTGAGGATAGATACGCAGGCTCATTGTTGAGGCAGATCCTGGAGCGTAAGGGTGTCAAGGTACAGGTTGGAGCGAGGGTGGATGGGATTAAAGATGAAGGAGACCTCAAACTAGTGGAGGCTTCAAGGGGATCCGAGAAGCTTAGTCTAAAGGCGGAGTTAATCCTATTAGCGAGTGGGAGGATCCCGAATACCGGAGGTCTCGGATTAGAGAACCTGAACATCGCCCTCACTGATAATGGCTTTATATCGGTTGGGGATCGGATGGAGACGAATGTGCAGGGCATTTACGCGGTAGGCGACGTGGCAGGTAAATTTCTTCTGGCCCACACCGCTATGCAGGAGGGGTTGGTAGCGGCCGAGAACGTTATGGGCGGTGACGCCGTCATTAACTATAAGGGTGTTCCTAGATGCGTATACTCGCAGCCTGAAGCTGCATTCGTAGGCTTGTCTGAGGAGCTAGCCCGTGAGAAGTACGGTGAAGTTGAGACGGCTGAATTCCCTTTAATAGCAAACGGTAGAGCCATAACCTTAGGCTGCCACAACGGAGCATTCAAGATAGTTTACGAGAAAAGGTTCAAAGAACTGCTCGGTGCCACCATAGTGGCCCCTGAAGCCAGCGAGCTTATCCATGAGTTGGCTCTAGTTTTGCAGGTTGAAGCCACCTTGGACGACCTGGCCGGGATGATCCACGCTCATCCGACATTGAGCGAATCTCTACGTGAGGTTGCTTTGAGGGCTACTGGTAAACCAATTCACGGCTAGAAACGGACAACTGGAGGTGAAGGATGGATATTTTGCGCATAGTATCGCCATGGAACATTGACTTCAAATAAACCGAATCTCAGCGTCTACTAAATATTTGAAATTTTAAAGTAGATAAATATAAATCGAAATATCATCTAACATTAACGGTAGGAAGTAGAACTATGCTTGTAGCTAAGGATGAGAATGTTCAAATCGATAGACTTGAACTTGGATCATTCAATGCTAATTGCTACTTAGTAGTGTGTCGACCGACTAGAGAAGGCGTCTTAGTGGACGCTCCAGCCGAAGCAGGGAAGATTTTAGAATTTTCGGAGGGAGTAGACTTGAAGTTCTTATTGTTGACTCACAGCCATATAGATCATATTGGAGCCGTCTCTGAGCTAGAAAAGGAGCTCAAAATTCCTGTGGGGGCCCACCCTCTTGATGTGAAGAATCTGACTTCGCAACCTGAGGTCCGGCTAGTAGATGGCAGTAACGTATCTTTTGGAAATCTGAGGATGAAGGTTCTTCATACGCCAGGCCATACCCCGGGAAGCCTGTGCTTCATATTAGGTAGCTACCTATTTTCGGGGGATACTATCTTTCCAGAGGGCCCGGGCAAGACTGGGACGCCATCCGATTTTAAACAGATAGTTGAATCCATTACAGGGAAGATTTTTGTTCTGCCGGAAGAAACAAGGATCTTTCCTGGACATGGCGATCCAACGGTAATTAGAGATGAAAAGAGGAAATTTGCCGTGTTCTCCTCTCGAACTCATAAACCCGGTCTGTGCGGGGACGTGCTCTGGCTTTCATCTTAATGAAGTCT
>CAYFVN010000016.1:0-1585 GCA_964346575.1 uncultured Candidatus Bathyarchaeia archaeon | reverse complement strand
CTCACTAACCTTTTCTTCACATCTCTCACATAAGATGCCGCTTCTTATGCAGAAGTTATCAAGTATCGTCCTAACCATTGGAGATCATCATCAACCTTTGTTTATGCTCCTTAGACTCGATTAACCATTACGCCTTTATAACCTTGAAAACCGGTATATATCGATTACGCGTAATCGATTGACTATCATCCCTTCAATAGGCTATGAAATACGCTGTTCTTCTCCATTTTAGGCAGTACTTCACGGAATTTAGGCGATTCGTGGAAGTCTTCCAAGGCTTTAAGCCTCTCCTCTATGGGGGGATGACCAATAAAAGCATGAGCTACCTCTTCCAAAGTGTTGGGCTTCACTCTCTCCAAGAATTCGGTTACACCCTCAGTTCCATCCCATCCATGTAGTTTGAGTAATGCCGACTTGATCGGTGAGGGATCTTCAACGACTATGAGGCTGCCTCGATCAGCCGAGAGTTCGGCTTCTCTTTGCCATTTTTTGAAGAGAAGTGTAGCTAGAACGTTTATAGCTATGGAGCCCCCTAGGGCTGCTTGAAAACCCTCAAAAATCAACGTCAAAAGCGTGTAATACTCCACATGCCTGGCCTTTATATGGGCGACTTCATGAGCCAATATGGCTTCAAGTTCCGTTGTACTAAGCGCTTTCAAAATGAACTTATCGACCAGTACGAATGAGTTACTTTCCGAACCTAGTGTAGATGCTCCTCCTCTGCTTCGGCATATGAACACCCTAGGAGCTTTATCAAGGCATATCCTTCTGGCAACATCCATGATTAACGTCCACAGCGGGCTTCTAAAATCTATTTCTGAGCACTTCCCTGTTAACCGAGTCCTGACCCAGGGAGTTTGGAAGAGATCGACGGCTTTACTTATGACGAGCTCTAAGCTCGGGATCGCCTTGAGATCCTCTAAGGCTTCTCTGTCGCCCTGCGTCTGGAAGTCGCCTGATTCGATCCTGAACGGGCGGGGAGTTCCTATATAGGACCGACAGTAAGGGCAATAGTCTAGGTCTCTTACTAGGCTTTCTTTGCAAACGAAGCATCGCCGGGACGTACAGGTTTTCCTCCTGCAACGGCTTATATCTTAAGGTAAAAGGAAAAATAAAAATTGATCCTCATTTTTGTGATAGCTAAAAGACCTATAAGAGGGGCTTGACAGGGCTTGGAGTTTCATGAGGATTGGCGGAGGACACATCATTCCACCGAAATAACGCCTGAGATGGAGGGGGCTGAGGTTACACTGTTAGGCTGGGTTAAGGAGCTGAGAGATCTGGGAGGAATAGCCTTCATAGTCGTCAGAGATGGGAAGGGAACTATACAGGTTACCGCTGTAAAGAGGGATACAAAGACTGAGATTTTTGAAGGTATCAGAAACTTAGTGGGTGAATCGATAGTTGCGGTTAAGGGCGTCGTGAAGTCGAAGCCTGAAGCACCTAGAGGAGTTGAAGTCGTACCTTACGAGTTCAGAGTCATAGCAAAGTCATCCCATCCTTTATCTCTTGACACTTCTGACAAAGTTCCCGCAGATATAGATACTAGATTGGATGCCCGAATATTGGATCTCCGAAGGGCTGA
>CAYFVN010000015.1:0-11252 GCA_964346575.1 uncultured Candidatus Bathyarchaeia archaeon | reverse complement strand
ATCGTTAAGATAGTAATCGTAGTAATAAAGTATAAGCTGTGCACTGTTTATCGTAACGCCATCCGGTATGCTTGACAGGTCGAATTGAATCCAGACACGGAAGTATCCCAATGTCCCATACGTTCCAAGCCTCATATCGGTGCCGGAGCCGTAGTTAGTGTCTCTTCTTGGAGAATAAGAGAAGACCATCGCGTCGGCTGAAGCGGATATGTCTATGCTATCGCTGTGAACAGGAACATGTAATGACGTAAATATAAGAATTGTAGCTATAAGAGTGGCGATGGTTGCCTTTTTTATTTTCATATTTTATCTCTCACCTCCTTAATATATTATATTAAATTGATTTGTTCGATATCGTATGCTCCTAATTTTGGCGGTATTAAAATAACTGAGATTTGATAGGTTCCCTCGATGTCAGGAGTATTCCAGTAGAAGGTGATAGTACTGTAGTTTTTTGGTGATATGGATATGGACTCTAAGTCGAAGTGTTTGTAGTCAACTGGTCCTGAAACTTCGATATATATGGTTGTAGATATTTCGCTACTGGTTGGGTTAAATATTATAACATCTACCACTATGTTTTCGCCTTTATTGAATGAGTTTCCAGGGATGCTGATCAAAAGACTGGGTGGTTCTGGCATCACGCCCGTTACGGTTAGGGTTGAAGGTGAGCTCGTGGAGCCGAAATAGCTTTGATCTCCGAGCCAACTGGCTTTAAGCGTGTATGTCAAGTTGTAGGGCGGTGACCAACTCACGGAATATGATCCATCCATTTCCGTTTCTACGACAATGAATTGGGTCCATGATGATCCGCCATCCGTGCTTAGGCTTAAGTAGACTGGTACGTTTGGACGGGTTGGGTTTATTGAGCCGTTGATTGTTACATGGGTTCCATAACTGGTTGATGAAGGGGCACAGTTCAAGGTTATGGTACTGCTTGCCTTGTAGCTTATTGTAGCGGAGAAGACTGATTCGACGAGCCACGATCGAGTATCCGTGGTCATCTTGCCGCCAGAAGTGTACTCGCCGAAGGTGAGCGTGGTTCCATGATCGCACCAGTCGTTCCATGGAGAGGAAGATATTCCGGAAACTGTTGCTGAGCTTCCATCCAGGGTTCTAGCCGTTATATCCACAGTATTTCCCCCATCTATGCCTTTGAGGGTTATCGTCGGCTTCCATTGATGCAGATAGGTCACGGTGTAGGTCTGGCTTCCAGAGATGATCCACGAGTTTGTATCTATGGTATGGTAACGTTCGCTATTTGATATGGTTACCGTGTCATCTATGCTTAAAGCGCTTCCATTATCGCAGTAAGCACTCCATGTTCCAGAACTGACGCTTCCAATCTTAGGGATTCCGCCTTCGGTGTAATGGACAATGTTGCTAGCCGAGTCTAAACCGGGTGTATCGACTACTACGTAATACTGGGAAAGATATAAAGTTCTAACTCCCGCTTGATCACCCCAATTTAAATCCCTCTTAAAGGTCTCACCTTTAGAGCTATAACCATACATTGTCATCTCTGAATCTTCAGAATCGTAGAGGTCGGCTAAACCCAGAGTATGACCGCACTCGTGTGTGCCAACATTCTGAACGTCGAATCTATCTGGAGGACATGACGCTTCGCAGGACCATGGATCGCCTGTATCAAGCTCAATATCAGAATCAACTATCCTAAGAGAGTTATAGTCTCCTGGGATATATTGAAACCATGTTTGGGCCACTCCTAAAGTGTTTCCTGGGCCATCGATATACCTCCAACAGAATATGTTTATACCATCGTTTACCCCTGGATCCTTATCCGTTCTAACCCCTTGGTAACTATAGGCCATATACGAGCCGGGATCGTCCTGCCATGTCCGGTAACACTTCTGTACATAGTCAATGAAAGAAGGCTCTAAGATGCCTGCGGGAATATTCTGGGTATCGATCCAATATTCAACGGGGATTTCACTATCGTCCCATTTTGATGGACCGTACCAATCGGGGCCAGGACTATTTGACGAGTCGGACCATCCGACACCAGGTTTATACCACATAAGTTTATAGCCTGAAGATGTTAGCTGAGAAAGGGGTTGAGGATCCTCGTTCAAAGATGTTTTACCGGAAGCTCCGTCTACAACATAAAATATGCCATTTCTCTCCTCCAAATACACCCTTACTTTTTCATCGATTATAAAACCAGGCTGGTCAGACCGCCAGAATATGATGCCGCCTACCTCTCCACCGATATGCTTAATCGTTATACTCTTCGAGCTTATCGATCCCTTCTCCACTGTAACGATGGAGACGTTAACGTATGAATAAATTATGAAGTTCTCCAATTTATATGAGATATCATCAACCTCTCCGACGACAACGTATGCGGCTCTCTCTAAAGAATTAGAATCGCCGAGATTATGTGAGGATTCTTGATAATATTCGTCCGGGAAGATACTAGGAGTCTCATCTTCCCTCAAATCAACATTTGGGGAGGAATATATAGTAAATAGAATTAAAAATAAAAATAATATTATCCAAACTTTACTTAATTTCAATCCCTATACTATCCTCATGTTCGGAATCTATTAGGGCTCATGTGTAGTGTAATAGCTGTCTTCCAATTGCTTTCTATGTATATCCTCCTGATTCCAACGCTACTCTCCGATCAAGTAGTTTGTGGATTGAGAAAGCGCGCGCTTCAAATAGACCCTCTCGCCTCGCTCTCTATAAATTTTAAAACCTACGTATGCGCCGATGACGCTAAGGATTAAAAGGAAGGTTGCAAAGAGCATCTTTTTCTTATGCATGAATTTACGTTATAGAGATAATAAAATAAGTTTCAACATAAAAATTTGTTAAAATCTATTCGTCTTTTTTAGAAGTATTAGAGCGTGCGCGCAAGTTATCGATTAAGTCGGATTCAACTCTTTTAGTGCCTTAATAAAGACGTCGTATATCTCCTCTGTAAATAAGACGAATCGAACTTCCTCAAGTCTATCTTCTTTTTCTAATAGTTCCTTGACCGTTTTGAGGGCTATTCTACTCGCATCGCGGATAGGATAACCGTAGGCTCCTGTACTTATGGAAGGGAAAGCCACGGTCTTCAAATCCCTCTCGATTGCAAGCTTAATAGAATTCCTATAGGCATCCGCTAATAAATCAGCTTCACTGCCTCCTCCTCCACGCCATACAGGCCCGACCGTGTGAATTACATGTTTAGCTTTAAGAAGGCCCCCTGTAGTTAGGACAGCCTTACCTGTGGGGAGTCCATCTGGATACTCATTAGCTCGAATCTTTTTACACTCCTCAAGGATAGCGTGACCTCCCTTCCTGTGAATAGCTCCGTCTACGCCTCCTCCACCCATTAGAGTAGGATTCGCCGCATTAACTATAGCGTCCACTTCCTGGTCAGTTATATCACCCCTCAAAATTCGTAATGTGGCTTTACCTATTTTCGTCTCCATTAAGATTCACGCCTATTCTCCCACATTATACCTTTAAATTTAACTCTCAAAAGGCTTTTTTAAGCTCACAGAGGCTTAGTTAAGTATAAATATCAGATTAAGTTAGCATTGCGAGTAGGGGAGCTGGGTTAACCGAGCTGAGAGGATAGCGGTTAGCTATCGACCCTTTGAACCTGACCCAGGTAATGCTGGCGTAGGGATCTCAGGCTAGTTCTCGGCAAAATCCCTCATAAATTGGAGGTTGATGATATGATCGTTAAAACCAAAATATTTACTGAGAGCGTAGTATGTATAGCCCTGTCGGCCGCACTCTATTTTATAACGATATTCTCTTTACCTCAAGGAGGGAGAGTCACCGCTGGAAGCATGATTCCAATCCTATGGCTCGCTCTTAGGAGAGGTGTGAGGATAGGGATATTGGCTGGAATGATATTCGGTTTGGTAGTACTGGTGATTGAGCCATTCGTTTTTCACCCTCTTCAGGTTTTATTGGACTATCCTATAGCGTTCAGCGCCCTCGGTCTTGCAGGCCTCTTCAGAAAAATTCCCTTGATGGGGGTTGGGGTAGGTATGGTTGGAAGATTTTTCTCCCACTTCGTCTCGGGGATAGTGTTCTTCGCCTCCTTCGCACCTCCAGGAATGAACGCAGCCCTGTACTCGGCAATATACAACGGTAGCTATATGCTGGTCGAATTCATCATAAGCGCTGTATTGGTCTATATACTGGTCAGGAGAGGACTTGTAGAGATCTACCGATAAGTAGGCGACTCTCCTTGACTAAACTGAAGACCGGGATAAGAGGATTCGATGCTCTAACAGGAGGGATCGAATCGGGATCCAGAACCATACTGTACGGGCCTCCCGGGACGGGTAAAACCGTCTTCGCCATGCAGTTCCTCTGGCAAGGACTGAAAAACGGGGAATCGGTCTCTTTCGATGTCATGGACAAACCGTTTCCTAGATTACGATGGTATTTTAAAACCTTCCACTGGGACATAGAACCGTACGAGAAATCGAAGAAGTTCATTTCCATCCAGGCTTTCCCTCACTTCGAACCCTACCCGAAGGATCCTTACGTCATATATTTCAGTCTCGACGACTTTGAAGAGATGAAGAGGCTTGACAAACTGATCTCCGACAACCATGTAACCAGGTTCGCTGCCGGAGACTTCAGCGACCAATTATTCAGTCTCTTCGAACTAAAGTATATGCTACCCGTAGAACACTGGACCATCAACTGGTCCCACTACGACGATATATCAAACGTGGATATTATGACTGAAGGGGCGAACAGAGACTCTTCGATACAGCAGGCTGTGGATCTAGATCTGAACACGGCGAATAACCTGATCTTCTTCAGAATCAACGAAAAGACATTCAAACGTGAGTTAAGGATAGTGAAGATGGAGGGGACGCCACATCCCCTTGAATGGCAGCCCTTCAAAATTACGCGGGAAGGAATAGAATTAGAAGTATAAATGCAAGTATCTAACTTTGGTTGGACGCGATGGGAAAGTTTGCCTTCAGAAAGCTTTCAGAGATCATAGGATGCGTTAAGCCTTCAAGTAGGGTCCTGGTTCCGCCAACACCCGGCTGCGATGCAGGAGTATATAGGTTCGACGACGATCGTTATATGATAGTGTCGACAGACCCATGTACTGGTGTGCCTGAGGACTGGTTCGGATGGCTGTTGATACACTATCCCTCTTCAGACGTGGCCCTGTTTGGTGCACATCCGACACTGGCCAGCGTAAATCTGTTGGGACCCGAGGGAACAAGCTATAAAGTCTATCGACGGATAATGTATCAAGCCTGTAAAACGGCTGAAGAATCGAATATAGATATTATTACCGGCCACACAGGAAACTATCCCTCTCTCCACCAAATCGTTGGAATATGTACCGTACTCGGATTCGTCGGAAAGGGGAAACTTATCACACCGTCGAATTCCAAGCCCGGCGACCTTGTATTAATGATAAAACCACTCGGACTTGAAACCTTAACCAATTTCTCCTTCACCAATTATGAAAAGTCTAAAAGGCTGTTTGGATCGAAGAAGGCTCAAGGTCTACGTTCTATGATCAAGGCTCAAACATGCGTGAATGAGGCGCTTCTGTTGGCCGAATGTGGGGGAGTCCATGCGATGCATGATACCACGGAAGGCGGCCTCGTCGCAGCTTTAAACGAGATGGCGGACACGTCCCATCTCGGGTTTGAAGTGATATACGAGAATATTCCCATAAAGGAAGAGATGAGGAGTCTTCAAGATTACTTTAGGTTAAGTATGGTTGAGCTTCTCTCCACATCCTCCACAGGATGTCTAATCGCGTCGATATCACCGTATGAGAAAGACGAGATCACCAATGCGCTCACTGAAAAAGGATTAGCAAACGGAATAATAGGAAGGTTTTCTCAAGGGAAGGGAAGGTATATAAATATTAAAAATAGACGGGTGAGATTTCCCTCTGAAGCGAGGGATCCTTACACTAAAATCTTTTATTCCAGATAACATACAATAACATGCTCTTAATCGAAGTGAAGAGAGTTAATTTAGATACTCCCAATAAGAGGTACGATGACGAAAATACGCTTACTCACCGCACTCGCAGGAGGCGCGCATTGATATAATAATTCTTATAAGAGACGTGAATGCTATGTTGTAATGCTATGGGATACGACGAGGACTACTATGAGGGGAGGCCCGTTAAGATCCCCAAGATACCGCATCTTAGGTGGATAATCTTAGGTCTCGTTCTACTATTTTCATTCTGGATTGTGGGAAGTACCTTCATCGTAGTTTGGCTTAACATTAAGGAGTTCGGAGAGCTCTTTCTCAGGCCTTTTTACTTTATGCTTTATGGTGGAGGCATACTCTCGATAATAGCGTTTCTCAGGTTAGATTTTGTACACAGGAGGTCTCTGGCCTTCTGGTTAATTCAGTTAATTCCTGGTCAATTACGAAGAGGTGAGAGCCCGGAAGCCCCTCTGTCATACTTAAATTTCAACTCCTTCAAGCTTTCACCATCAAAATTTTTAGCTTGGCAGGTCACGAAAGTTCTGGTTGGAACTCTATTCCTTGCGAACACCCTCTTTGGAATGGTAGTTTACGCTCTAAATCGAGGATGGCAGCTTTCGATCGGCAGTCTATGGAGGCTTCTAAGCCTTCCATTCGTTACACCGCCTTTCCAACCCGAGTACGCGATGATTAATGTGGTCCCTATGGTCCCAGCTTTGACTCTTTTGGTCGGTCCTATAATGGGTGCGGTGGGAATTCGCCTATTCATCTTGGTGGGAGCCACACAACTGGCCCGTATATTATCGCCTACGGAGGCCGAGTTGAGTGGTAAGCCACGTCAAATAGGATGGCGCCTAGCCACATTTGAGGGTCTGGTCGGGTTAGCTTGCTTCTGGGCTATGTTCAATCTGTTCTTCCCTACCTCCATCAACTACAATACCAGGTACATCATACTTGGGCTCGCAGCTGCTGGAGCTGTCTTCCTAGTCATGTCGGCTTGGGATAAGATTAAGAACTCATCTAAAGGGGCGCTATTTTTCACCTCTAGGCGCGTCTTAAATCGATTCCTACCGATCTTGTTGATAGCACTGGTTGTCGGCGCAGTCACCACTATAAACGATAGCATAGCCGACGCTAGGAAGGTGGAGTGGTTGGGACCCTACACTGTTCAGCAGATAGCTGTCAACCGCTATTTCGCCGAATTAGATCATATAAGGGAGGTGCCGTATAACTTCAGCCTCAAAGCGATACCTGAGGATATGATAGAGGATAATATTGCGGAGAACATGGATCTCCTCAGCAAAGTTCGCCTCTGGGACTGGGAGGCTGGTTTCGCCAAACTTAAACCGGAGATCGGTTTGATCCCGTACGTGGATTATCAAGACTCCGACATACTTAGGTTCAATGGTACCTTATACTGGAGTGCCTCCATGAAACCCATCCTCCCTGAAACAGTTCTACCTGAGGATCGTTGGTATGCTGAACACCTAGTTTATACTCACGTTCCTAACGGATTCTATATTTTGAATGCCCATGAAGGTGTTATCGAAGAGGAGGATCGATTCTTCAAGCAGAGAAGGATCTATTACGGTGAAGGGGGTCTACTCTCCGAAAATTGGGCGACTTATCCACTTGACCGTGAAGAGAGCGAGGAACTGGAGGGACACTTTTACATTGGAGATGGTGGGATAGATCTATCTCCCCCTCTAAGTTGGCTCTTCGAATTCAACTTCTTCTTGGCTTATCGTACCCGAGAGTTGAATGTAATCCGGTATAGGGACGTATATGATAGGATGGAGATGCTCTTCCCCTACTTCCAATACGATTTTCATGGGAAGAGGGTGGACATGTTCCCTGTTACTGACGGTGAAAATACCTACTATATGATGCCGCTTATAGTCAAGCTGGATACGGGGAATGTACCGTGGGGTGTGAACAATCCTCTAATGAGGCTTGTCGGCTACGCCCTCATCAACGTATACGATGGGGACATACAACTCCTAATAACCGGGGAAGACTACTTCAGCGAGCTGTTCAAAGACGCTTACAGCGAATATATTATAACAGAAATCCCCGAATGGCTGTATGAACAGACAAGGTACCCCGAGGAGCTCTTCGAGTGGAGGGTGGGGATGTACAATTTCTATCACGTCCTCGATCCCGCAACCTTCATTCAGGCTAAAGAATTCTTCGAGGTCCCGGAGGGTTTGGACACTTACTACATAATGGCTAGCCCTCCAGGGTTCGAAGAACCCAATTTTGTAGGCCTCCTATCGCTTGAACTTCGAGGGGCTAAAGGGCGCAACCTAGCGGGTTATATACTAGTTGAGAACGATTACCTCCAATTGGGAGAGATGACATTCTACGAGGTTCCACTTGAGTCAAAGATGAAGCTGCTTGGACCGACGGGAACTCGCGAAGCTTTGGAGAAGAACGCCGAATTCGCTACCCTGAGGACTCTACTGAGGACCCCCCGTGTCGGGGACAACATATTATACAGGGTTGGTGAACAAGACGTGTACTTCATCCCGGTTTACACCGCTGGAGTGGGAGGCGTTGTAACGGAGATAGGAGCCATCGCATGCGTTGGAGCTTCTTTCACAGGCCAATATTACGTCGGCTTAGGAGAGACTGCTGAGGACGCGTATAAATCCTATCTATTTCAGGTAGTTGGTATAGGAGAACCCGTTGAAGAACCTGTGGAGATCCCAGTGGAGGAGGATGTTGAACAAAGGAAAGATGACATAGTTAAGTTGTTCGAGGGACACAACATAACCACGGTAGAACCTATAGAGCTATACCCAGACGTCTCCTTCCTCGAAGGGAATTTCAGCTATATCTCCAGCGAACAGTGGGATGATGCAAGTAAAGGAGTAGAATCGTTCATAGACCGGTGGGGCTTGGAGAGAGATAAGGTGTTGACGTGGTCTGAGGACGATATAGTCTACTTCGGATTCATGGTGAATGTTAAAGGAGTGACAGAACTCCATTACATCACGATCATATTGGAATAGCTTGAAGGGCAACATATTAAGACGAGCGGGGCAGCCAACTAAATAAACTTGTATTAATAAAGATCAGAAAATAAATGTAGATAGAAGATCCCCCCCACTAAAAATGAGGATGGCCGATGAATACAGAACACGTCTTAGCCGCCTCTTCCATAAAGACGTTTATTGTACTCCAGATCCAAAGAAAAAGTTTGTTTCCCATCCATTAATCTCTTGTTTGTAACAGCCGTTTGGATCATAATCTAAATTATCGTATATGATTAATGTTAGAACGAAGAGATGATATGTTTGTGATTAGTAAAAAAAACGAAGCTTCTAGGCCTTTTCCTACCTTCGAGGAATGGCTCCAGAAATACCACCCCGAAGTCTACCGCCAATACTACTCAGAGAAAAAAGAACGGTCCCCAGCCTTGAAGGAATGGCTTTAATCATCTATGGAAAATAACTGATTTTATACCCTTAGAGAATCGCAGAAATTAAATCTAATTTATTTAAGTTTAGGTATGTAAATTAAATTTACATATTATAAAAATTTTAACGACGTTAAATTTATATATAACGCTGTTATATAATGATCGCGTTCAAACATGTGGAGGGGATGTAAATGACCTTGAGAAGTGATGAAACTCAAGATGTCATGAATGATTTCAAGAAAGCTCTGATCATAGTTCTCATATCTGGGATTTTTGGTTTGCTAGTAGGAGTAATTTTCAACATTTTTTAATTATCTTAAGGGCTCATGGGATGGCCGCGATAAGGATCTTATAAGGATTGACAAGAGCGTAAAGAGCCTTTAACATTCAAACGCGAATAAAATTGAGGTGTATAAAAAGCTCGTGTATAAAAACGGAAAAAAGGAAATCCTCCACGCCTTTCTTTTTATATTCTTGAGTCCGTATTAACCGTATAGAACTGTCAATGCTAATAAAGACAATATATATAACAAGATAGAAAATTAATTCTAAAAATATTGGAGAGTGTTTTCTAAGGTTCCGCTATAAAGTACCTCCTTAAGGAGCGTTGATCACCTGTGGGTGTCGATTTAGGTGACTTGGTTCCAAGGGTTAAAATTTCCATAAACAATCTTGCAGGGAGATCGGTTGCCGTAGACGCTTATAACACTCTATATCAGTTTCTCTCGATTATTAGGGGTCCCACTGGAGAGCACCTGATGGATCGGAGAGGCCGAGTGACCAGCCACCTAAGCGGAATATTCTATAGGAGCGTAAATATGATAGATAAGGGATTGAGGCTTGTCTATGTATTTGACGGAACACCTCCAGTATTGAAGGAGGCTGAGTTAAAGGCTAGAACTCAAGTTAAAGATAAAGCCCTAGTGAGATATCGTGAAGCCTTAGAGAAGGGGGATTTGAAGGCCGCCCGTATATACGCTCAAACGACTGCACGACTTAAAGATGAGATGGTTGATGATGCAATGAGGCTTCTAGACCTCCTTGGTATACCTTGGGTGCAGGCCCCCTCTGAGGGGGAGGCTCAAGCCACTTATATGGCGACTAAAGGCGATGTTTGGGCTGCCGCGAGCCAAGATTATGACTCTCTACTATTCAATACTCCCAGACTCGTTAGGAATTTGGCGGTAACGGGCCGTAGAAAGCTTCCCAAAAGGGACACCTATTTAGAGGTAGAACCTCAACTTATAGAGTTAGATGAAACGTTATCTCATTTAGGCCTCTCAAGGGAACAGTTAGTGGACTTGGGAATACTGGTCGGAACCGATTATAACCCTGGAGGAGTCAAAGGAATAGGGCCGAAAACCGCTTTAAAGCTCTTAAAGGACTACAATGATATAGAGAATATCGCTCAATCTAAGCCCAGCCTAGAGGTACCCGAAAATTATATGGAGATAAGGCGTATATTTCTTAAACCTGAAGTCTCAGACGACTATAAACTCGAATGGCGTACTCCAGATGTAGGGGAGGTCGTATCCTTCCTGTGCGGTGAAAGAGACTTTTCGGAAGCCAGGGTTAAGAACGCCTTAGAAAAGAGCCTAAGTCGCTTTACCACTCAAAGAAAGCGCACTTTAGAGTCATTCTTCGGTTAGAAGTCAAATCCATACTCGCCGAGTAGAGGAACAAAAGAACAGCCGCCTCTATCTTCAATAGACAATCGGCCAGACACATCCTTCCTTACGACCATCAGAGATTGGAAAGAATGCAGCAACCCTACAGGTACTACCATAATTCCCCTCTCTCTCAACTGTCCTAGAAGAGAATTGGGTACGTCAGGAGCAGCCGCTGTAACTAAAATACTATCATATGG
>CAYFVN010000014.1:0-2915 GCA_964346575.1 uncultured Candidatus Bathyarchaeia archaeon | reverse complement strand
GCTTCTTCAAGGGTTGGTTCCTTCGTATCGATATATTTTATCTTAACTTTCTCCGAGACGAGGATCTTGGTGATATTTTCAGTCAGTCTATCATCCTGTTCACATCTTATCTTGAGCATTGGATCCTTGTAGATAACATCGCATACTTGACCTATTTTTTTAATCTTATCGATCTGTCGTTTTGAGAGGCCTGGGCTTTCAATCTCTATGGTAGATAGCTCGGTTACGCTCCGTTTTAATTCAGTAGGCGTTCCTATTTTGATCATTTTCCCTTCGTAGATTATTCCCACCCGATCGCAGATGCTCTCGGGTTCATACATGTAATGAGTTGTCCAGATAACCGTCACCCCTTGATCGCTTAAGCTTTTTGTAAAATTTCTGAGGGATGTAGCGGTCTGAGGATCTAATCCTGAAGTAACCTCGTCCAGAAAGAGAATCTTCGGGTTGTGCAGGAGGGCTGCGCATATCAGGGCCTTTTTCGTCCAACCAGAGGAGAGTTCACGGACCAGACGCTTAGAATGCTCCTCGAATTGAAATAATTCCAACAGCTCTCTTATCCTGTTCTCAGCCTCCCTTTTAGGAAGATCGTAAAGCCTGCTAACAAATTTAAGGTTCTCCTCGATCGTCAGGTCTCTGTAAAGCATGACGCCTTCAGAGACTATACCGATCTGCCTTCTCACTTTATCGGCTTCCCTTACGATATCGTGGCCGGCTACGGAAGCGGTTCCACTGGTGGGTTTGAGGAGGGTGCAGAGCATACGCACGGCGGTAGTTTTACCAGCACCATTGGGTCCCAGTAATCCGAATAACTCACCAGTTCTAATCTCCAAATTGAGGGAGTCAACGGCTGTAAACTTACCGAATACTTTCGTCAAATTTTTCGTTGCAATCGCGTTCTCAACCATCTAATCTCCGCCTATTATCTTTTGTTTAATTTCGATGACATATTTAGGTTCCGTTGAATTATAGAGAGGTTAAACGTATAATAAAGATGTTGCACTTCGAGAGTTGTATTATCGAGGGGTCAGGCTTAGTAACCAAGGATGCTCCCGTTGTAGGTTCAAGAGCTACTGTTCAGGCTTTGATCTTAACATGGCCCAAATATTTAGATTGGTTCGAGGAATGGTAGATTTCTCGACTACCTCAAAGCCATAGTGCTGGTATATCGATACACCCTTCTCATCCATGGTCTCGACATAGCAAGGCAGACTTTCCATATCTATTTTGGCGAACATGGGCTTTAGCAACTTACTCGCATAACCTTTTCCCCGAAATCGAGGATCTACCCCCAATGCCCATAAGAACCAATGCCTGAACGGGGCCAAACGCTTGTGCACAGCGTCGATGTGACTGAAACACCTCATTCTCTGCACCTCCTCTCTGGCGAATTTTAACATTTTTGACAGTGCACCAGAGCGCATTAATCTCCACAACGTAACAGGATAATTGTCAGAGGTCAGCCAAACAGCGACCCCCTCCAGTTTCGTAGACGTGGCGTAAGCCTCCCCGTATTGAACACCATAGCGGAGAACATACTGAAAGAAGTAGAGCGCTCTCTTCTTTCTTTCAAACTCGTTTGGGAAGGCGTATTCAAGCATCTTGTAATTTTGAAACGCCCGAGTCAACATTTCCGCTGCAGGTTCGATATGGGACTTGTTTAGTCTGACCAGTCCGCTTAAAGTGGCCATGATAACCGCCCGATGCTCGCTTAGAATCCTGTTTGATCCTGAATTTAACTCGAGTGCAATTTATAAATCGAAGCGTTGTAAGGCTATGTGAGAGGCTTATTCAAAAATGGGCGAGTACGACGGGATGACCCCCAGAGAACGCATCTCGAATACAATCCACTTTAAAAAGGTTGATGCGTTGCCGTGGTACGAAAGCTTTAATCCATTCATAATTGTCAGATGGATTCAAGAGGGTATGCCGATAAACAAAATCGTAAAAATCGGCTGGAAAATTGAGCCTGGACGAAGTCTCAGTAGTCGTCAATCATTTACGGGGTTCGATCTCTACTCATTTTTCGGCACAAATAAATTGTATGGGCTTACTGTTCCTGTGGACGAGGGGCCGATACCCAGATTCAGGGAGATAAAGATCGATGAAACTGAAAGATATGGGGAGTACATTTCTGAGGCTGGAGCTACCGTAAGAAGAATAAAGGGAAAACACTGGGGGTATGAAATGCCCCAGTTCGTAAATTTTCCAGTGAAGGATCGGAAAACTTGGGAGCAGTATAAAAGTAGGCTGGACCCCACCGATCCCCGCAGATACCCGTTGGATTGGGAGAAGGACGTTTACGTTAAAATATTTGAAGGGTATCAAGAAGGATCGAGTATTTTGCGCATCTCAGGGTTCTACGGTTTCGGAGCCCAGTTGATGGGCATTCTCAATTTCAACCTGGCATTTTACAAGAATCCAGACCTCATTCGCGATATGGCTTCATACTGGGAATACTTCAGCATTGAGAGGACTAGGGATGCCGTGGAAACTTTGAAGGATCGTATTGACATGGTGTGCTGGTGGGAGGATATGGCGAGTAGACGGGGACCCAACATATCGCCCAAACTATATAGGGATTTCCTTCTTCCCCACTACAAGAAGGTGATCGGATTCCTAAACAAGAACAAGATCGACCGCGTGATGATGGACAGCGACGGGAACATCAACCAGATACTGGACTTGACAATCGAGGCCGGCGTAACAGGTCTATGGCCGCTCGAGGTCAACTCGACGATGGACGTAAGGACGATCAGAAGGAAATACGGCGAAAAACTGTTCCTCGGAGGAAACCTCGATAAAAGGGAGGTCGCTAAAGGCGGCGAAGCGATGAAGGAGGAGGTAAACTCTAAGTTGAAAATTATGAGGGAGACCGGCGGATACATCGCAGGCCTCGACCATAGCATACCATCAGA
>CAYFVN010000013.1:0-9855 GCA_964346575.1 uncultured Candidatus Bathyarchaeia archaeon | reverse complement strand
CCCATAGCTGGACAGCAACATCAAAACCCATACAGACGCTAGAAGCCCCCCCAAGTAGATCAACCTCCTAAACAAGATGAATTCACCTCATACCGGGAACCACGATCATGGTAGCCACGGCCAAGCACGAAGATACAGCCGTTAAGATGATGACGATCTTCGCCACCGATTTCTCATCTAACGGCCCATGGACGAGTATAAGCCTAGCCAGCGTTAACGGCGCCCTACCGTTTAGGGAGGAGTCAAGCCTACCGTCCTCAAGTATCCTTACAGGCCTCGATGCCACTTCACGCCTCTCATATAGGCGGCCTATGGAGGAGAGGCTGTAGAACGCGTTCATTATATGTGGCATCAGGGCCACGATCATGAAGATCTCCAGTCTACCTATTATGGCTAAAGCTCCCAAAGTCGCGCCCACGAATAGGCTTCCTGAATCCCCCGCGAAGACCTTAGCTGGATAACGATTGTAAAAGTAGAAAGCCGCTAGGGCCCCCATGAGCGCTGCTGCTACAGATGCTTCAACCATCCTCCCCAGAAACATCGATACGATGACGGTGGATGCCGCGACTACGCCGCAGGACCCCGGCATGACACCGTTGAACACATCGATCATGTTCACAGCGTTAGCCGTAACCGCTATCCCAACAAGCACCAGCACAGGGTAGACAAGAGTGAGCCTGGAGGCCCCTACAAGGGGAATCATAGGCCTGGGACTATAAACTCCTAAGGCTAGGATCGGGATCCCACCTAAAGCCGTGAGAAGCGGCTTAACCCTGGGATTTAGAGGTTTCAGATCATCCACCAAACCTATAATGCACGCGACTAAACCCACACCTATAAGGGCCGCAAACTCCCTAACATAGGAGCCGTAGAAGAGGGAGACAAGGATGATAATCGATAATATCACTGCGGATGCGACAGCTAAACCGCATGTCTCGGGAACGGCCGGACGGTGAGGCTTATGGATGTCTATGCCCATGATCCCACGCCTCTTAGCGGCCGAAGCCACCAACGGCGTTAACAGCATCGACGCGATGAACGACATAACCACTGCTGAAACTACGGCGATCCCCATGCTATGAGCCGCCTAAACGTTTAACCGCTTTAGTCACCCTACCCTTATACTCGTCTATGAGCGCCTTAGCCCCCTTCATGGTGGAAGCCTCGGCGAAGAATCGTATAATAGGCTCGGTTCCACTTGGCCTAATGAGGATCCAACTGCCGTCCTCGAACCATGCTTTGACACCGTCTAAAGTCTCCAACCTTGAAGCTTCAACCGTGGATTCCACTTCCCTCATCAAAGTGTCCCTTAGATCATTCGGACAGTGTATCTTCGACTTCACAGTGTAATACTTGGGGAGTTCACCTAACAGCTGTGATAAGCTCCGCCGTGTCTTGGCCATGATCTCAGCTATGAGAAGCGCCGCCATGGTACCGTCCCTGACTGGGAGGTGGGGGGCATAGAAGATCCCCCCATTCTCCTCTCCACCAAGCTTAGCCCCCAACTCTATCATCCTCCATGATACTACGGTGCTGCCCACCTTCGTCCACTCAACCCTTCCACCGTACTGCTGACTCACGTCCTCCACGACCTTGCCTGAGCTTATGGGTGTAACCACGACCTCACCTGGATGCCGGCTAAGAAAGAAGCGCTCCACCAGCGCGAAGCTCCTATCGCCCCAGTGAGCCTTCCCCTTCTCATCCACAAAGATAGCCCTATCGGCATCCCCGTCATGGGCCACACCGAAGTCAGCTCCAAAGGTTTTAACCGCTGCACACAGCCCTTGAAGGTTATCCATCGTAGGTTCAGGGCTCCTACCTGGGAACGTGCCGTCCACGTTCCCATTAATAGTGTGAACCTTGCATCCTACTCGACGGAGAATATACGGGGTAGCAATTGACCCAGCCCCATTCACGGGATCCACAACCACCTTGAGGCCCGCAGCTTCCACCGCTTCAAAGTCTATGTGGCTCTCGACGGCCTGCGCGTAGTCCTCGACAAAGTTAGGTCTATCCACCTTGACGCCTAGACTCTTCCAAGTTCCTCTTCTCCACCTCTCATCGAAGTATGTGTCCTCTATCTTGATCTCATCGTCCCTAGAGATCTCTACACCGGTACCGCCTATAACCTTTATACCATTATACTGTGGAGGGTTATGGCTTGCGGTTATCATCACTCCACCATCCAATCCAAAGGTCTTAGTTGCAAACTGGGCCATTGGAGTGGTGGACAATCCTATATCGTATACTGTGCATCCCACATCCATCAACCCTGTGGCCGCAGCGTAGCCTAAGAGTGGGCTGCTCATTCTACCATCCCTAGCTAAGAGCAGCCTTCCACTGGAGTAGAAGGTACCTATAGAAGCTGCAACTCTAAACACCATTTCAGCAGTAAGCTCCTCGTTGTACACGCCTCTTATCCCATTAGTACCGAAGAGCCTCCTATCCAAACTCCAGTACACCCCTTTCAACGCCATAATAAAGGTCGAAGCTTCTATAAGTTTAATTGTGAACTACATGATGTTCCCAGGTTCAAATATGTCCTCTACAAGCCTCTTATAAGGGCAGACGGATACGCCGCCCACTATGCGTGTTCCATCCGCCAATGACACTCCTGTACCCAGTACAACCCTCTCCATAAGCTTAGATTTATCCCCTACTGAAACATCGTCTCCCAGTATGCTCCCATCAACCTCAGCCTCATCACCCACTGAACACCCCTCGAAGAGTATGGACCTGGAGACTTTGGAACCCCTTCCAACGCTGCATTCTTCGCTTATAACGGTGTAAGGCCCTATTTCGCTGTTCATCCCTATATGAGAGCCACTGCAGATCTTTAGAGGCGGTTTGAGATCGACATCGCCGTCAAATGTAACTTCGCTGTCCACGGCCACCCCGTCTTCAGGAAGCAGACAGAGGAACCTTCTATTCGCATCGATGAAATCCTCCACCTTACCTATATCGCACCAGTAACCTGTATACTTGAATGAGTGGAGCTTACCTTCCTGAGCCAGCACAGGAAATACCTCCCTCTCGGTTGAAACCCTCCTACCAGACGGGATGTAGTCGAATATTTTCCTTGAGAGGGCGTAGAAACCTGCATTCACCAATCTACTGTCCACCTCTCCAGGTTTAGGCTTCTCAACGAAGCCCCTTATCCATCCACCTCCGTCTACAAGCGCCACCCCGAATCTACTAGTATCCTCAACATCACGGAGAGATATAGTGGCTACAGATCCACTCCCTGTGTGGACCTCCAATATCTCCTTCATACCTTCATCGAATAGTACGTCTCCATTCATGGCTAGGAACGTATCTTCGTCTCCTAGAATCCTCCTAGCCATGTTAATTGGACCCCCAGTGCCCAAAGCTGCCTTCTCGATCGAGTATCTTATCTTGATACCGGCATAGCTTCGACCCATAGACTTCTTTAGGATATCCGCGAGATAATTCACGGCTAAGACAACCTCGGTTACACCTATTCCAGCTAGAACCTCCAAGTTCCTCTTTAAGACCGGCTTCCCCAGAATTGGGAAGAGAAGCTTCGGTTTCCTGCAGCTGAGCGGCCTTAGTCGAGTGGCGTACCCACCCGCTAGAACTAACGCCTTCAAGGCGGTGTCCCACCCCTCCAACCAGTAATATATAATACGTATAAACTCAAATTTTAACCCCTCTAAATTAAAGGCGTATAATATATGACCAGATACAGAAAAGGCCTTTACGCGGCTATTCTGGAGTTATCGGAGCAATACCGAGCCACCATAGGAAAACTTGGAACATATACCTTCAAATCTGGATTTTACATATACGTTGGATCGGGTTCTGGAAGAGGCTCAACATCGGTCGAAGGACGTTTGAAGCGGCATACGTCTAAGGATAAAAGGATGTTCTGGCATATTGACCATTTCACCGCAAACTCCCAAATCGAGATTAAGGTAGCAATATCAGCCTTCACCGATGAAGTTTCCGAATGTACGCTCACACTTCAGCTTATAAATGCTCTAAACGCCAAGTTGGCGTTAAGAGGCTTCGGCTCCTCAGACTGCAGATGCGAAGGACATCTAATATACGTGACGCCGGTAGGCCTAGGATCAGATATCAAAGATCTGATCGACAGGGTCTATGCGACATTCTCCGAACTGGGTCTGCAACCCACATTTCATGAGAAGACAAAATAACGAGGGAGGAGGAACGGATTCCGGTAAGGGAGATCAGCAGTCTATATGATTTTGACCTCTTCAGGGATGAATCTGTCCCCGTCCCATTCGAATGACGCCAGAGATCGAGTAGACACGGAGTATATTACGTACGATGCCCCTCTATAGAAAGCCATGGCTGCGTCAACCGTCGACGGTTTAGCCTCCCAGTATGGATGGCTATGGTAGAAACCTATGACTTCCTTCGACTCTCTCTCAGCCTCAGTAAAAGCAGTCAACTGATCTTCCGGAGCTATCTCGTATCTAGATGGGGAGTTAAGAATGTTATTTGTCCTGAACACCTTCTGGACGAGCTTGACAGCTCCTCTCTTCTCGCCTATCAGGATGCCACATGCCTCTATAGGATACCGCTCCAAGGAGTGTTCCGCGAGGATTTCGACGAAAATCCTCTTAACTATTAACGTCAAGACTTTTCATGGCTCCTAGCCAGAAGGCGCTTGACCGTTACGTAGGCCCCTAAACCTATGGCCGCCGATAAGACTCCTAATAGTAGGGGAGTATAGAAGGAAAAACCATCCTCACCCTCAGCCTCGTACTGGACTTCCCACTCCTTATAGGGGAGTCCTACACAGTAAACGGCTTTCCCTGCTCCAAAGACTACCTTTGAGCCGTCCCCTGACGGAGATATGGATTTAACCAAAAAGCCTGCTTTTACACTGCCTAACTCTTCGCTTGTACTCATATTTAATGCTCTAAATCTTCTGTCAGTACCACCTAGGTATAGTATAGATCCATTCTCAATATACGCTATGGATCTGACGGCCCCCTCACTCTCGTAAGCATCCAGCTTAGAACCGTCATCCATACAGATCAGATATACGGATCCATCGTGACTGCCTACGGCTACTCTAGAGGAGCCCTCCACGAACGTTATAGAGCTTATGGAGCCGTTGGCTTTGAAAGTCCAGAGGGACACGCCGTTCCCTGTGTTTAACGCGTAGAGCAAACCGCTGCTTGAGCCTACTAGGAGCGTATCCCCATCGGGAGAATACTTTAAAGCCTTCGCATGCCCTTCGATTTTGATGTGCCAGAGGGGTTCCGGCGTATCCCATTTAAACGCCACTACTGAGTCGTCTGAATATCCGGCTGCAACCTTAGTGCCATCGTCCGACATTACTACACCGAGTATAGTGGATCCTTTCCGTCTATGGAGGGATGACACCTCTCGGCTTAGAGGATACGCGAAATATAGAGTTCCAAAGAAGGTTCCGAAGACAGCTTTACTTCCTCCGCTGGTCAACGCTAAAGACAATACCGGCCCCTCAGTGGTCAGCTTCCATTGGACCGATCCATCCCCCCCGATCGTCAACAGGCGAGCCTGCTCTAACCCGACGACCGTTAAAGATCCGTCATCAGTTGATGCCATGCAGTCCACCTGGTAGGGCTTCTCCAAGTTCCAGACCTCTCTACCTGTCTCAGCATCTAAACGGGTTATAAAGCCCAAACCACCGGCAGTCGCATATCTCCCATCCTCCGTAAGGAAAACCGCTCTAACACCGCCTAACGTATTATAAATCCAGAGTAGACTGATGCTCTGTGAGGCTTGTGTTGGTGGCGTGTAGGATTGACTTATCACTGATGATATTTTAAATGTGCATGGCCCCAACGGCAAAATTAGGAGCAACAGCGTAGCAACAGTCTTCGAGATTTTAGTCTTCATAAGCTTTATACATCTCCCATGAACTCGCCAATTCGATCAAGACCAAACCACTCTTAAGGAGATTAAGAGATTTTAAGCCGAGAAGATGCTGTACTGGCTCCCCATTGCTTCGCGCGATCTACAGGCTTACTCTACCATAACCTTGTATCGAGTAACCTTCTTGGGCAACTCAACTATTAAGTAGCCGCCTCTAAACCTGGCTTTAGCGGCTTCAGGAACTACTTCCTTCTGAAGCCTTATCTCCTTCTTGAATCCTCTGAACTCGCATCTACGTTGGATAGTTCCCCATCGTTCGTACTTTATTGGACGCCCCATCTTAGCCTCTATCCTAAGCGCGTTCGGTGTCACATCAAGGGTTACATCCTCCTTCTTAACGTATGGAAGATCCACAGTTACAATTATCCTGTCTTCAAGCTCGTCAACATGGGTTAGAGGTTCAAAACATCCAACGGAGGGATCCCACATAGGCCTCCTATACATGATCTCTTCAAATATCCGATCAATCTCCCTCTCTAATTCCTCTATTTCGTCCATTATCCTTCGCCTACGCCACAACCTTAAATCCTCCAGATAAATCCAAGTCCTAGCCTTAGGTTACGCCCCTTTTAGATGTACATTGGAGGGAGTTCCTGCTCTTGCATCTTCTGCATCTTCTGCATAGCCTTGTAGGTACGCTGCATCGTCTCCCGTGTCTTAAGCCGTATCTCCTCAGCTTGCTCTAGAAGCTTACCCACATCCACCTTAAAGCCTAACAGCCGGTTCAGGACGTTTACAACCGATGAAGCCGCTCCAGGGTCAGGATATTGATAATGCGACTGAGCCAACAGTATCACACTATCAACCTTACGTTTAAGAGCTTCTTTCAATATCGCTACATGCGGTCCAACCATGAAACCCTCCTCGAGCAACGGTACTCCAGCGTCTTTTAGGACCCCTCCAGCTATCTTAGTGGATGCTACCCCGTAAACTTCAGGAGTTTTTATCTCAAGCCTGTTCGGGACAGCTATCCCGCTAACAGATATTAAGAGTTCAGTTCCCTTGGCTGAAGTCCAATTCAAAACCTCATCCGCCAACAAGTTTAAAATTGAGGTTGATATGGGGATTTCAGATGTTAAAATCGCCACATCTTTCTTAGTGAAGAGCCTAACTGGAGATTTAGGTTCACCTTTGTGTACAACCATAACGGGAGGAAATAGGGTTGACTCTACATGGCCAACCTCTTCTATGCTCAACGATTGGATCAGATGGTTAACAGTTATCAAACCTACAAGCCCAACATCCGGTAAACCTATTATACAAGTCTTCACACCGCTTAGAGGTCTCACCTCCACTATCCTTACTTCCCTATCCACCTCAACAGAATTGGACATTAAACTTAGCAGCCTCCAAGGTGTCATTTTATTGTTCATGCAAGATAAAAGGGTATCTGAATGATTATGAGGGGGGATCGATTCTTCAGCGAGGGATGCGAGTAGTTATTTCGCCTCTCCACCATGTCAAGCGACTAGGAAACAGGTGGGGCGTTTACCCTCAGAGTAATCTCCGTCAAGTCGGCTGTAGTATAGTTCTGTATCCTTTCTAAGTGTAAGCTTATTTTCACAGCTTCTGGAATCACCTTATTAGCTAAATAGTCGGTAGGTTCACCGAAGATCAGTCCTCTGCAATATGGATGGACATAAACGTAGTACTCATCTTCATTGTGATGGTAGGATGCTTCCTCATTCCTCCCATGCTTCGGGCTTCTTAGAATCGAGAAAGGCCATAGTTTACACACTAGAGGTTTATCCCGTTGTAGCCCACATAGCCACCTGCCTGAACTGAACCTCTGAAATATGCACAGGCTACCTATAGTCTTCTTTAGGTAGGATCTACCTATACCCAGCCTGACAATGTCTAAGCCGTAGAGTCGGATTATTCTAGCGTATTCATCGGCTCTTAGAGGTATCTCGAACCACCTGCAGCATTCTCCGCAGGCGAGACACCTCCAGTGGGCAACTCTACGCCAAGGTATAAGTCTAGTCGGGCACATCATCTTCAAGTGGTAACTCATTGTTTATAAACATGGTAGCGCGCGTATTTGGAGAAAAAGTCTGATACTAAACTTGGAGCTATACTGAATATTCAAGGGTGTCTAAGAGCCAGTATCCTTCCCTTAAAACCACCTTGCTTCTATTTATTTTAATTTTCTTATCGAACAAAGGGCCATCGGTCACAAACGTGTGGTATTCACCGTTTTCTCCACATACATCAATATTATTGGTTTTCAGATATTTCAAAAACTCTCTATCTACGTTTCGGCCGATCCACTCCCCATCAAATAAATCCGATTCGGCGCTAACTATCGTAGCCTTAAAATCAGCCTTCAGAAACTCGAGTAGAATTTTTTCGGGGTCCTTCCTCCAAAGCGGTTCTACTGTTTCAATTCCTAACTCTCCGCAAACCCTATACACCCAATCCCTGTGCTCTATTAGATGGATACCGCCGAAAATCATACCTCTTATACCTTTAGGAATTAAACTTCGCACCGCTTCTTTAAACTCCCACTCGTACCCACTCTTGGTTGTTTCTTTTTGTAGCAGAGGTATCCCTATTGCATCAGCTTGAAGTTGTATCAGTTTAGCCTCCGTGCCATGAAAACTCACTCGTTTATATTCTTTAGAAATGAAGTTTACCAGTTAAGAAACATCGTATTCAGCGAGTATTACCTTATAAAAGGCAAAACAACTATCTTTGCCACCGCTCCAAGATGCTATGTAGCTCATAGAATTACTTTCTCCTACTCTTTTGCCTTTGGAGGTAACGATCTTAATCCTTTTTATACGAACACCTTAAGAAATGGATAATGGCGGTATCCCTTCATGAGATACCTCATAATTATTGGAGACGGAATGGCCGACCTCCCACTTATGGATCTTGGGAACAGGACACCGCTAGAAGTTGCGAGAACAGACATTATGGATGAGACGGCCACAATGGGAGAGATGGGTGTTTTGGAAGCTGAGAGCCGTAGAGCAGAGCCTGAGAGCGACACAGCCTTACTCTCCTTGTTGGGGTACGGAGTAGAGTATTGTTCAATTGGAAGAGGCGTATTCGAGGCTCTGGGAATGGGGTTGAGAATGGAGAAAGGCGATATTGCCCTCAGATGCAACTTTGCAACGGTCGACGGAGACCTGAGAGTGATCGATGAGAGGGCTGGTAGAGTAGACGATGGCCTGACAGAGTTGGAATCAGCCGTACAAAAATTACTGTTAAATGGTTATCAAGGAAAGTTACAGTTTAAAAGAGGACATGGTTTTAAAGGTGTACTGATCATTAAGGATGAATCTTACTCCAGCGGGATACACGCTCCTATGCCCCAACTCAACTGTAAGGCTGACCGTGTAAAAGCATTAGATAAAACACCTGTATCGGTTGAAACCGCAAAAATGATTAATGTACTTATTAGTAGATCGTATGAGATTTTGAAAAACCATCCGGTGAACAGAAGAAGAAAGGATGAGAAAAAACTCCCAGCAAATATCTTGATACCTTGGGGAGTTGGAACAAAACCGTCTCTACAGCTTTTCAACGATAAATACGGCTTGAAGGCTGCGTGCGTCGCAGGTAGTGCAGTGGTCAAAGGGATAGGCATTCAAATAGGTATGTCGACTCCTAGCGTTCCTGGTGCTACTGGCGATGTGGATTCTGACGTGTTTGGGAAATCTGAGGTTGGCCTTCGAATGCTAAAGAACCACCAGCTTGTCCTTGTTCACGTAGGAGGGGCTGATGAGGCAAGCCACGATGGAGATATTTACGCCAAGATTTCGATTATAGAGAAGATAGATCAGATGGCGGGAAATATAATTAGAACAATCAATTTTGAAGATACTACCGTCGCTATATTAGCCGACCACACTACATCCACCGAGCTCCGAAGGCATACATCTGATCCTCCACCAATAGTTTTAGTCTCAAAGACTATAGGAAGAAAGCTGACAA
>CAYFVN010000012.1:0-6225 GCA_964346575.1 uncultured Candidatus Bathyarchaeia archaeon | reverse complement strand
CTGATTCGGTGAAACGCCTCGTCTAGACTCTCCACCAGCTTATTCTTACCCACAACGATGACGGACGTTGGGTGTCCATGGAACATACCGGCGACCCTGTTGCCTGACGCATCAACGTTTACAAGCCTTCCATCAAGCGTGACTGCGTTCGTACCCGTCAAGAAGACGTCGCACATCGTAGATTCTCTCACCAACTCCTCGTGTAAATCTCCCGCAACTCCATGCTCCCACGCGTCGAAAACCCTGTTTCCCCTATCCTTCAAAGTTTCTATGACCCCTATCTGTCTCAAGGTGGTAGAATCCCCCATTCCCACAACAGCCTCCCCAGGGATCAGATCTAAAATCTTAGCCTTTGCCTCCTCACGGCTTTCCGCGTAGAATCCAATAAGATTTCTGGATTCAAATGACTTCAAAGTCGAGATTATATCCTCATCCAATTCAAACAACACCAATTATCGAACATTTTGTTTACCATACATTACTTTAATTTATAAGTTCGCGCGCTCCACCAGGGTTCAAATTAGAACATAGCACGCGCAGATGCGCCTCTTTAAATAGAGAAATATCAGAGTAATTACTATTCGGGTGATTGAATGGGTTTCGACGAGAAAGTATGGGATTTAATGAAGAAGATACCTGAAGGCAAAGTCACGACCTATAAAGTCCTGGCTGAAATGATGGGTTCTAAAGCTTATAGAGCCGTTGGAAACGCATGTCGTAGAAACCCCTACGCACCGAAAGTTCCTTGCCACCGAGTCGTAAAGTCTGACGGAAGCATCGGTGGATTTGGAGGACAGACCTATGGAGATCAAATAGACAAGAAAATCCGAATGCTGAAAGAGGAAGGTATAGGAATCGAGAATGGTAAGATCGTAAATTTTGAGACAGTATTGTTTGAATTTTAAACGTTCTCCCTTCTAGATGTCGATTGTCCGATTTAAAATGAGAATCTTCAATAGGGCTACGTATTTAAAAGAAAAAACGTATAGTAAACTAGACAAAACAGTTATTAGGAGTTAAACTCTTGAGCACGGTTTCGATAGTTAAGTTGGTGGAAGATAACGTCGATGAGTCCGTTAGAAGAGCCGTCGAGATGGCCGGCGGATTCAAAGACCTGATCAGCGATAAATATGTTCTAATCAAGCCTAACGTATTCAAGTCAGCCAAATCGGGCACAGGCCTTATCACGGATGCCAGAGTTACCGAAGCGGTCACCAAGCTCGTCTTAGAGTGCTCTCCAAGAAGGGTCGTCATAGGTGAGGGTCGCGGAGTGGGTTATCTGTACCTCCAATCGCTAGACACTATGGAGCCGTTTAAGGAAAGTGGGACGATGGAGGTCGCCGAAAGGCTTGGGGTTGAGCTGATCGACCTGAATAAGGATGAGAAGGTCGAGGTTGATGTGCCCGACGCCCTAGTTATGAAGAAGTTTAGGGTTGCGAAGACGGCCTTAGAATCCGACGTGAGGATAAGTGTCCCAGTTCTGAAAACCCATCGCCAAGCCACAATCACGTGTAGTCTGAAAAACATGAAGGGGGTCCTCCCGGGTTTCGAGAAGCGTTTAACCCATAGGCTGGGTCTCGAGAGGGCCCTTGTAGATTTGAATAGGATCGTTAAACCCCATTTCACCATCGTCGACGCCATGAGAGTAATGCAGGGAATGTGGAGTTATCCGGAGGACACCGTAGAGATGGGACTAATCTTAGCCGGCTCCGACCCTGTCGCTTTGGACTCCGTCTGCTCCAGATTAATGGGACTCGATCCCTCAAAGATACAATACCTAAGCCTTGCCCATGAGGCGGGTTTAGGCATCTTAGACACGTCAAAAATAGATGTTGTGGGTGAGAGACCCGAGGATGTAGGTCGAAAGTTTCTTCCGTTCACCGAAGCTTTGCAGGCTCGATACCGCTCAGTCGAGCTGATTGAGAAAAATGCCTGCACAGGGTGTATTGGAGAAATATCGAACTCGCTTGGTTTTCTAAAACTCTCTGGACTAACAAAAATCGGCGACCTCAAGCTTATCGTAGGAACTCCAGACGTAATCCCTGAAGAAGGAGAGATGGTGATTGTAGGGATATGCGCTGAAAAGTTCAAGGAAGCGGGTATCTACGTTCCCGGATGCCCACCTCACGGACGTGAGATTGCCCTCGCAGTATCCAAGAAGCTTAATCTCGATGAAAATAAACTCCTGGGAACCTTGAAGAATATGTGAACATATCCATTTGGACCTTGGACCGTTAACTCATATTCGTACCAACATAAACCTGACGATCCATATCTAGAACTTGGAACTAGCGCACCCAACGCTTACAGATTATTCATCGCTTTGATTAGTCTAATTACTAATAATCAATCGTTATTGTTCATTTCCTTAATTACGATCAATGTTACTAACTAATTACAGTGTTATAGTTATATAAACGCCTTATATAAGGCCTTACAGAGTTAATAACAATAGGGTACCCTATATAAGAATAAATGTAAAGTTAGTAAAGCAGTAAGCAACAAACAACAAACTGTAAACGATAAGAAACAAGCAATGCTCAAGAATAAACAGTAGGCAGACAAGAAAAATTTTCATATTTTATAACTTTTTATTTATTTAGTTACAAAAACAAAACGAATTGAGTTAAAGCAAGTAGAGCAGGATATAAGCAAACAAAGCAAAGTCATAACAACTTTGGAGCGCTCGCCTATGATGCCGAAGAACATTAAGATACGACTGTCAATAAGATCTATTATTCCAGAGACGTTTTGTTTCCTTGATCGAGTGACGAGTAAGGTTTTACATAAGACAATATTTAACTCACGCGCTTACTTATCTTGGATGATTTAGAGCTTAGCGCGCGCTACTTATATGTAAGAGGGCTAAAAAATAGATTTCATCTGAACCTAATTTCAGCCGCAAGTTTATGCGCTGGAAACCCCTCATAATCTGCGTAAACCTCCAGATCTCTTATGACACGTTTTAGGCCGTCTCTACTTACCTGCTCCACGCATTGGAATCTCACGAAGTCGTAAACCGTGGTGGCTGAGTAGGTTCTTCCTCCCCCTCCGGTGGGTAAAATAGCGTTGGAACCGGTTAGATAGCAGCCCGCAGAAACCGAAGAGTAGGGTCCTAGAAATACCGCCCCTGCGGTCCTTATCTTCTGGCAGGTCTCCAAAGGTTTCCTCGTGAGTATGAGTAGGTGTTCAGGGGCATACTCGTTCACGAAGTTTAGAGCCTCCTCGATATCTCTGCAGAGTATTATGGCGCCATAGTTCTCAAGAGCCTCCCTGGCGAAACGCCTCCTCCACCCTGGAATCGTGACTAGGAGCCTCTCAACCTCCTCTTTCACCTCTTCCGCCAGCCTCATCGAAGTCGTAACCAGTACGCCTGAAGAATCCGGTCCGTGTTCCGACTCCGCCAATAGTTCGGCGGCGGCTATACGTGGTTCAGCCCCTTCATCAGCTAAAACGAGTATTTCGCTCGGGCCCGCGGGGGTACCCAGTGCAACCTCGCCTTTAACGACCGCCTTAGCCGCCGATACATACGGTCCACCAGGTCCGACTATCTTATCGACCTTTGGGACGGTGGAAGTTCCGAACGCTAGAGCCGCTATAGCCGGAACGCCACCTATCCTGAAGACCCGATCGATCTCCAAAAGTTTCGCCGCAACCAGTGTAGCTGGATCTCCAAACCCGTCAACCGGTGGGGTGCACATGACGGTCTCCTCTACACCCGCAACCTTTGCCGGCACGCCGAGCATCGGTACAACCGATGGAAATCTGCCCTTACCGGCCGGAATGTAGAGGCCTACCCTGGCTAAGGGCGAGGCTTGAAGCCCGACTTTGATGCCTTCCTCGACTTCGGTAAACCAGATCTTCTTGGGCATCTGCTTTTCATGGAACTTCCTTAGATTCTCTATAGCGTGCTCCATGGCTCCAACGAGTCTTGCGCTCACCTTTTCCTCGGCTACTCCAAAGTCCCTTTCCGAGACCTCCAGTCTATCCGAATCGAGTTTTACACGGTCAAACTTTTCCATGTAACCGATTATTGCCCTATCTCCATTCTCCTTTACGTCGTCTATGATATCCTTAACTTTACCAGTATACTCTTCGATGAGGGTCTTTGACCGGCTGATTAGCCTCACCCTGTCTTCGTATTCCATCTTGGAAAGTTGAATAATCTTCAACCAGCTTCAACCCATAATCTTAATTATGAGATATACTAGCTAAATCTTCCGGTAATATAAATTGTCCAGCCTAGGAGTAACCGTCAAGAAATCAAGCACGAAAGAAGCATCTGTGCAGCGTATTACCGCCGAAACCACCGTAGAAGTTGAAGTATCCATAAAACCGAAAGAGGCTAACGTATCGACGGGATATAATTTCTTGGATCACATGATAGAGAGCATAGCCCGATGGGGATGCATATCCATAAAGATCACCCTAGAAGCGAACAAGCCCCTATCCCATATGATCGCTGAAGACGCAGGGATCACCGTAGGATTGGCTCTTCAGAATTTGTCAAAGAAGCGAATAGAAGAGTTAGGCATCGAAGGGATAGGATTCGCCCATGCCCCTATAGACGAAGCCCTATCAGAGGCCATAGTATCAATTGAAGGTAGATCCAACACCTATATAGAATCGAAATGCGAGGGGTCAAAGACAGATCAGGTTGAAGATCTCTCCCCTAAAGACTTGGTCGCCTTCATAGAAGGCTTATCCCAAGGATGGGGCGCAACCATTCACGTAAGAGTGTTGAAGGGTGTTGATCCTCATCACTCTTGGGAGTCTGCCTTTAGAGCACTAGGCATAGCGATCTCTAGCTCTCTAAAAGAGAACCCTTCGAGAAAAGGGGCGATACCTGGATTAAAAAGCTACTTTGGGGTCTAACGAGATCACCGGCGTATAGCGTGCGCATAATAAAATGAAGGTATGTTCAGCTTTACATCGATACATGAAACACCATTGAACAGTGAAATTTTCTCGGATAGAGCAGGTTAACAATTCTCTTCAAGCATCAAATATCAGTAAGGAATCTCTTCAAAAATACTTTTATAATTTAAAAAGACGTGAAGATCAAGGTAAATTACTTTGACCGATGGAAAGAAAGACCTCTCAAAGTTAAAGGAACTCATACTTGGGATTTCAAATATCGAAGATGTAACGAAAAGCGTGGAAGAGGCATTAAGATCGGGAATAGAAACGAAGGATATCATAGACGCCCTAAACGAAGCATTAGGGGAAGTTGGCGAAAAATATGAGAGGGGCGAATATTTTCTTTCGGAGTTGATGATGGCGGGCATCTTGGCTACCGAAGTTACAAAGACATTAGAACCGCACCTGGAGGATGGCGGGAAAAGGGTACTCGGTAGAGTATTAGTTGGGACTGTAAAGGGAGATATACACGACATAGGGAAAGACATCGTCATCATGATGCTCCGAACCGCAGGTTTCAAGGTTATCGACCTCGGGGTCGACGTTCCTAAGGAGAGGTTCGTTGAGGCGGTTAAAAATGAGAGAGCGGATGTGCTTGGGATGTCCGCCCTCTTAACCTCAACGGTCAGCGAAATGAAACCCGTGATAGAAGCCATTAAAAATGAAGGACTAAGAGATAGGGTCAAGGTAATGGTGGGCGGGAGGCCCGTTACCAAAGAATTTGCAGACGAGATAGGAGCAGATGGCTACGCCGAAGACGCAATAGAAGCAATAAAGGTCGTTAAGAGTTTAATGAGTTAGGGGACGGATCAAAATTGGACAAGAGGGGCAGAGTCTTAAAAACTCTGGAGATCGAAGAGCCCGATAGGCTTCCCATCACCGAAATGGACATCGAAGTCCCCCTTATGGAGGCCATAATTAGGAAAAGATTTCCAGCGGCCACCTCACTGCAAACGCAGGTAATATCAGACAGACGGTTGGAGAAGAAGAGGAACGACTTCAAGATCGAATGTTTCAGAAAAATCGGTTTCGATGTTTTCGTGGCAGATCTCTCAGCACCCGAATATTGGAAGCCTGCAATCAATCCCGACGGTACGATGACTGACCTTTGGGGCAGGGTATTGATGCTCGACGAGCAGGCTAAAGCTTGGGTTCCGTTCGGCACAATATTCGACTCTCCAGAAGTCTACGATGACTTCAAGCTGCCAGATCCAAACGCCTCCGGATGGATGTTCGCCACCGAGTACGCTAGGAAGGTGGTTGGAGAGGACGCGTCAATAGCCACCTTCATCAGGGACCCTTTCG
>CAYFVN010000011.1:0-2145 GCA_964346575.1 uncultured Candidatus Bathyarchaeia archaeon | reverse complement strand
TGTCATACTCCGCGATCAACATCATATACCCTTGGTTAAACAAGTAACAGGAAAGAGGATGGGAGCCATACTAGAGGAAGCAAGTTTAAGGCCTTCCATACCTGAGGATCTTCGTAGGCTGATAGAGAAGGCGGAACGGCTTAGAAGACACTTAGAGAGAAATCGGAAGGACCACCATAATAAAAGGGCGCTAAACCTCGTAGAGTCGAAGTTGCATAATCTCTCTAAATATTATAGGCGAGTTGGAGTACTTCCGCCAGACTGGAAGTATAAGACTGCCGTGGCTTCAGTGGCTTAACATTGACGAATAAAGAGAACCGTAGTTTCCTATCTAAGGCCAGGGAGATAGGCTCTCAAATAAGGGAAGTAGCCGAGAAAAAATCAAAGGCGCTCCTTATATGCCACTTCGACACTGATGGTCTAGCTGCAGGAGGTATTATGGCTAAAGCCCTCATAAGATGGGGCGCTTCAATCCACATCAAAATAGCTAAGCAGCTTGACAAGGCCACCCTAAATACATTCAAACTCATAGATAGGGATGCCATAGTACTATCTGAGATAGGAAGCGGCTACATAGGTTTGATCGAAGAGCATTTAGAACGCAATGTATTCGTGTTGGATCATCACCCGATTGTGGGTGTCTCAAGGGGAAAAGTGAAACATCTAAATCCTATAGAATTCGGTTTCGACGGTGCGAAAGAGCTTAGCGGTTCTGGTGTAAACTACTTCGCTGTAAAAGAGGCCGACGCCCGCAACATTGATCTAGCTTATCTTGCGGTTGTAGGTGCATTAGGTGATATGCAGGATCGGAACAAACAACGTGAGCTTATCGGTCTGAATAGACTCATAGTGGAGGACAGTGTTAAGGCTGGACATCTGAAGATTGAGAAGGATCTAATCTTCTTAGGCAGGGAGACGCGGCCGATCCATAAAGCTTTAGCATCTACAACCTCCCCCTTCCTACCAGGTCTAACCGGTAGAGAGGATATATGTCTCGCATTTCTATCCTCAACGGGGATCGCAGTCAAGGACGAGGAGAAATGGAAAACCATCGCCAGTTTAACCATGGATGAGAAGAGACAGCTGCTATCAAAGATAGTAGAATACCTGACTTCTCAAGGTTTCCAAGGGGATTTAGCCCAAGGGTTAATTGGTAACGTTTATACTTTAACTAGAGAAGAGGAGGGCAGTATCTTTAGAGATGCTAGGGAGTTCTCGTCAGTTCTGAACGCATGCGGTAGGACTGGTAAGCCTGGGTTAGGACTTTCAATATGCCTCGGAGACAGCGTAACGACGATCCAGGAGCTTGACAATCTAGTTAGAGAATATAAGCAGGCGTTAGCTAAACATATGGAATGGGTTTCCCAAAATCCGGACAGGATTCAGAGGTTAGAGGCCCTATACATAGTTAGAGGTGAAGACTTCATAGACGAAAACCTTGTAGGAGCGATAGCATCTATGATATCTGCATCCAACATACTTAGCAAAGATAAGCCTATAATCGTAACTTCAAAACCTAAAGAGGGAGTTATAAAAATATCGGCAAGAACTTCTAAATCGCTAGTGGAAGGAAAGCTGCACCTAGGAGAGTTACTTTCTTCACTCTAAGAAAGGTTTTAAGGATTAGGAGGAGGACATGATGTGGCCGCTGGAGCACAAGTCCCTGAGGATAAGCTTGAAGAGTACTTGAGGGAACTTAATAGAGAAGCTTTGGAGCGTATCTCAAATTGTCGATCTTCTCAGCGGAGATCTCAATAGAGATGGAGGATGCCAAGCTGGCTCGAGCCCTATCCATAGCCTTACAACCGGACAACAGAACTGCGCCACCGAATGTAAGGCTGAAGACAGAGAGTCTAGATAACATCTTAAGAGTGGAGGCTAGTGTCGGTAATAGGCCGGAGACTTTACAAGCGACTCTTGACGACCTTATCCTATGCCTCCAAGCAGCCTACCTCAGTCTTCATCGAATACTGTGAAATGTTCACTGCCTGTAGCCTCCTTTATCCGACGTTATTTCATGGAAATCTAGATAATCAACTAACACTTTTGGGACCATTATGGATCCATCCTCTCGCTGGTAATTCTCAAATATTGCCACTAAAATCCTGCCTACGGCAACCGCCGTACTGTTGAGTGTGTGGACTA
>CAYFVN010000010.1:0-7137 GCA_964346575.1 uncultured Candidatus Bathyarchaeia archaeon | reverse complement strand
CTTTACCATAGTTTTCTCTCGAATCCGTTGAGATGCTCGGCTCCCTTCTCCGTTATGAGGATGTTATCCTCTATAGTTACCCCTCCGAAATCGGGGGCCGAGAATTTGGGTCCTATGCTCATGACCATGTTAGGTTGGAGGACGGTCGGCTCGTTTGGAGCAAATATTGGATGTTCATCCATGTTTACGCCAACCCCGTGACCCCAAAAACCCACCCTGAAATATTTTTCAAGGCCGGTCTCTTTAGCCTTCTCAACGGAGGCTTCGAATACGTCGGCGACTCTCTCTCCAGGTTTCATCGCGTCGAATGCACCTTCCAACGCCGCCAGACATGCATCGCAGAGTTTTCTGTTGTTCTCGTTTGCTCTTCCGACGATTGTACTTCTCGCTGTGTCGGCGAAGTATCCGTTGCGTGAGAACCCCATATCCATCCAGACCAAGTCGCCGTCCCTTATCTTCCTTGCTGTAAATCGAGGTGTTCCATGGTATCTCGTATTTTCGGGTCCAGACCTCACCCAGAAACCGTAGATCTCCTCAACTCCTTCGCTGTAGATCTCTTTAAAAACCTCTGCGCCCACCTCGTATTCCCTTTTTCCGACCGCGAGACTATCCATCCAAACCTTCAGCCCAGCATCCGCAATTTTAACTGTCCTTCTTATAATCTCGATCTCCAAACTGCTCTTTATCATCCTCAACCTCTCTATAGGTTCAGTGATATCGACGAAATCCGCCCTTGGAAAAGCCCTCTTCAAGCACTCTAAAATTATGTGGGGCATGAAATCTAACCCCACTACGCCGATACGGTCATTCGACATTTCTCTTTCCTTCAAAGTCTTAAGAGATAGATCTATTAGAAATCCGAGTACGCCCGAGATCCAAGGTTTCTTCAACCATGCTTTTGAGGTTCTAACGTCTTTAACCCATGAATCCTCTCTAATCCTATCTATTGCTCTACTGCTAATATTATCCACGAGAAGCGTGGGCTCATCGTCCAACCGTAGTATGAAGATGCTCGCACTCATCGGGCTGGGAAAATAGAGATAGCCGGTCAGATATCGTATGTTATATTGCCTTAAAAAATCCGAGTAGACCAGTAACGTGTCGACGCCATTATCGATCATAATACTTTTACAGCCGTCTATCCTCCGGTCGTACTCCTCTAATGGAAAGATCATTAACACACCCTCATTTGTAGAAATATACGAAAATCTCTTTCAATATATAGTGATGATACTGCCTGGATTAACGATAACATGTGCGATCCTTTATTAGGCTTTATAGATCGATCGGCCTGGTAGTGCGTGCTAGGATTATCATCTTGCCTTTGGAATAGTGGTTGATACTGCGAAGGCCAGTCCGGCGAAGATGACGAGTAGATAGAATGAGGCGGTGAACCCCCAGCTGTCGATTACGTATCCGATTAGAATGGGGAAGGCGGAGCCGATTATCTGGGAGGTCCCTGACATGAAGCCCACGGAAGTCCCGGTCCTCTCGCTTCCTACGAGCTCTGGAGCGTATATGAGTGCTACCGGGAAGGTTGAGAATACGCCTAACCCTATGAGGGGTAGAAAGATCAGTGAAGCTACTCCCTTGGTGACGGAGAAGCCTAGTAGAGATATCGTCAATAGGAGCAGGGAAATGTTGAATACTCTCCCCCTGCCTATTTTATCGGACAGGCCTCCTCCTAAAGGTTGAGCTATCATCCCCGACGCGAGCATTAAAGCCATTAAAGTTCCAGCTTGAAAGAGGTCGTAGCCCTCGAATACAAAGTATGAAGGGAGGAAGTATGCGAATCCCCTGTAGATCATGTCTATCATGGATTGAACCAGTGTCAACAGTAATAAGGGAATGGTTATGCCTTTAATGAATCCCTTAACCGATGGGATGGCGGGCTCCCTAAGAATCCGCCATAAAAAGACGGCCATAACGATTGGTGGAGCAAAGAGGACGAGTAAGCTGGCCCTCCATCCCATCATCACTACAAGGTAGCCTACCAGTATCGGAGCGGCGAAGTGGCCTAAGCCACCGCCAATGCCATGGATCCCCAGAGCTCGTCCTTTCCCCCTCTTAATGAAGAAGTTTATGAATGAAACCGCCTGTGGGTGGTAGCTGGCTTTAGCCAACCCCAACACTGCACAGGCTAAGAGCAGCCAAGGAAAGTTAATCGCTGAGCTTAGGACTAGAAGGGATAAACCAAACAAGATGAAACCTAACACCAGAATCGGCTTCTTACGATTCCTTGAATCCGCCAAGTATCCGAAGACCAAGGACATTATAGATGAGATTAATAGGATAAACGAAGTTAACGTACCAGCCATGAGATAGCTCAAGTTAAATGCGAGGATGAGCATCGGTAGAAGAGGGGGTAGAATCATCATGTACAGATCGTTGACTAAATGGGCTGAGGATATCAACCCAAGAAATACTCTACCGCTTTCCTCCGCTGATCGGCTTTTGACCGGTTTCTGATGCAAAGGAGGCACTTCAGTAAATGAGCGCGCGCTGGAGGATCAATTTTGTTATTTTAGGTAGTATACCACGTGTACTCCATATGCTTCAAACCATCTCTTGCCAAAGTGTCCTGATCGGGAGCAAGTTTTCTCCAAATGACGGCGGCTCGAGGCATCGTCTGAACCGTCTTTGTAAATGTCTGAATCACCAGCCATCTCTGATATCCTATCTCTTTGAGCGCACTAAATACTTCTTTAAATGGGATGTGGCCTGTTCCAGGAGCTGCCCGATTGTTCTCGTTACAGTGTACATGGTAGATCAGATCGCCAGCATAGAGAATCTCACTGCCAAATTTGCTCTCCTCGATATTCATATGGAATGTGTCGATCATCAGCTTTATATGGCTATGACCTACGTCTTTAACGAGGCTGACCCCCTGTCTCACAGTGTTTATTAAATACGTCTCAAACCTATTCAAAGGTTCGATGCATATGTATAAGTCATATTGAGCTGCCATATCTCCAATCTCCCTTAGCATTTCAATTGCAAGTTCCCAATCCTTCTCATAAGGCAGATCTGAGTATAGTTTACTAACCTTACTCGGAGGAAGAGGAACCGACCCGGATTCCATACCAAGCTCCTTCGCGATCTCGGCATCTTTTTTAAAATTATTTAGACATTTTTTTCTAACATTCGGATCTGGACTTATAGGGTCGGGTCCAGATCCTAACGAGTTAAAGCTACAGGGAATTATTTCATGTTCTTCTAACGTCCTTTTTAATTTTTTAACATTAAGCTTATCGGGATCTTCGATTGGAATTTCCATTCCATCGTATCCTATTCTTCTAGCGCTGGCGATCGCGTGAGTAAACTGTTTTTCATCGTAGAAAGGAACAGCCCAACACCAACCGTTTATCCCAAATTTAACCATTTCATCACACCTGCACCTACAAGGTCCTTTAAGGCTTTCTTAAAATTATCTACTCAATAGTTATAATAAAACACACTACAAAACCAGCAATGTTTAATCAATCCTATCTCAAATTAAGATTAATCGATTTTTAATCACTTATTAGAATTTAAATCCGTGCGTAAGAATAAGTTGAGTTACAACACGAGAGACATTTTCCCTGCTTCTACTGATAGACTCTTAGCCAAGTTCTGAGGCGAATCGTCGCTTAAAGTAAACGAGCGTATCTTCATTTATACTAAATTTTAACTTATATCGATCTTAGAACAAGTTTCCATTTAACCCACTACGGTCTATCATCGATGGATGGAAATAGTTTAGGAAGAGCTTAAAGGCTTGTATTCACACCTTTTAGTTAACGATAAGATGTTTACGATAAACGGTGGTGGACGCGTACCTTTACACTTTCACTCAACTGTAGTTTATAACGATCTAATTTACATAGAATCCTCTTGGAGATACGCGTTTTCAGGCTCCGGTAGGAGGATTGTGGAGCGATGGATGGCGTGAAGGAGGCTGAGTTCATCCTTCAGGATGCGCCTGTAAGGCTTAGGATTACTGAGGATGTTGAGCGGCTTAGGGTTGCGGGTTTAACCCTTGATGGCTTAACCAAGGGTGAGGAGGTGGAGGTGCCCTACTGGGTGGCGGAGGAGTTGATGAAGACCGGTAAGGGAGAGCTTCTAGAGGAGAGGTTTAACTTGAAGGATTTGGCGAAGGCGCATTGGAGGGAAGCTTTGCCATCTTCAAGACACTTAGCCAATATTGGGGAGGGCTTCTACTTTAATTTAAGGAGGTTCCTCAGTAGGCTGAGGGATGAGAGTGTCAAAGACAGCGACAAGGAACGGGATCTAGAGAAGGCCCACTCCATGGCTATGGATATCATAAACTGTAGAGTGAGGAAGTTAGCCTCGTTGGCGGCATCCCAGATCGAACGGGACGAGATCACCAAAAATCTTACGTTGGAGGAGAGGAAACTCTTCGAATCTTTGAAAGCTGCTGTGGAGGACTGGCGGAGAGAAATCTTGGAGGAGGATACCCTTGGAGAGTCTGCAAGAGAGTCCTGAAGAGAAGTTTCAGGAGTTCCTCCGCTCATTCAAGTCGGAGGATGGCGAGTACAAGTATAGGAAACGTTTAATCCAGGCCTCTGTATCGGGCAGCCGATCCCTTATAATAGACTTTGAAGATCTGATAGCCTTCGACCCTCAACTGGCCAATCTAATAGTTGATAAGCCCGACGAGTTGATGGTTAAGGCAGACAAATCCGCTTTGGCTCAGATGGCCATAGAGGACCCCGAATACGCTGAATCCATCGAGTCGCTGCATGTAAGGTTAAGAAGGCTGCCCGATAAGGTTCAGCTCCGCCGTGTAGGAGCCGACTGTATAGGGAGGCTGATCTCCCTTGATGGTATAGTGGTTAGAGCCACTCCGATTAAACCTCTAATTGTAAAGGCGGCCTTCAAATGTAGGAAGTGCAATGAGTTAACCTCGGCTGAACAATCGGGGACCGCCATGATGGCGGTTTCCCTGTGCCAATACTGCAAGTCTAAGTATCTTGACCTATCGGCAGAGGACTCTGTGTTCATGGACTACCAGGAGTTGAGGGTTCAGGAGAGGCCTGAGGATCTACCTCCTGGGCAGCTGCCTAGATCCATGGATATGAACGTCAAGGATGATCTTGTGGATGTGGCTAGGCCCGGTGATCGCGTCACGGTCACGGGAATAGTGAGGGCTGTTCGCGAGAGGCCGGGTGCTGGAAGCCGCCACAGGATATTCGAGCTGTACATGGACACCAACTTCGTAGATATACCGAGTAGGGAGACCGAGGTGATAGAGCTTACCCCAGAAGAGGAAGAGGAGATAAAGAAGCTCTCCAAGGATCCTTGGATACACCGTAAAATCCTGAGGTCTATAGCTCCCTCCATATATGGATACGATGATATTAAGGAGGCCATCCTGTACCTACTCTTCGGAGGGATATCTAAGGGCCTTCCAGACGGCGTAAGGATAAGGGGGGACGTGAACGTCCTCCTGGTAGGTGACCCTGGAACAGCCAAGAGCGCCCTTCTCCAGTATGTGGCTAGGATATCTCCTAGAGGACTCTACACGAGTGGGAGGGGCAGTACGGCTGCAGGCCTAACGGCGGCGGTCCTGAGGGAGAAGGCTGGAGGGATGATCTTGGAGGCGGGGGCCCTCGTACTGGCCGATAAGGGGGTTGCCTCCGTCGACGAGATAGACAAGATGAGGCCTGAGGACAGAGTCGCGATGCATGAAGCTATGGAACAGCAGACCGTGAGCGTAGCCAAGGGGGGGATAGTGGCGACTTTGAACGCCAGGGCTGCCATTCTGGCCGCGGCTAACCCATCCCTGGGTAGGTACGACCCTTACCGTCTGATAGCTGAGAACATTAACCTGCCCGTGACTGTGCTCTCCAGATTCGACCTGATATTCGTTATGAGGGATATCCCGGAGGTTGAGAAGGATTCCCTGATGTCTGAGCACATATTGAACCTCCATAAGGGGAGGGTATCCACCGAAGAGGCGCCCATAGAGGCGGAGCTCCTGAGGAAATACATCAGCTACGCCAAGAGGCTCGAGCCGAAGCTGTCCGATGAGGCGGTCAAGGTTCTAAACGATTTTTATTTAAGGATGAGGGCCAGCTCGGCGGCTTCGACCGACTCGCCGATAGCTATAACGCCCAGACAGTTGGAGGCTCTAGTTAGGCTTTCGGAGGCCCGGGCTAGGGCTTCCCTCAAGAGCGAAGTCACGTCGGAGGACGCACAGGCGATCATAAGGTTGGTGACCATCTCACTGCAGAACGTAGGTATAGACACCACCACGGGTAAGATAGATATCGATGTAATAATGACTGGGAAGCCGAAGAGTTTAAGGGATCTGATGCAGATCGTCAGGACCAACGTATCAGAGTTGGAGGATGAGGATGGGGTGGCCGAGATAGCTAAGCTGCTGACGAAGCTTGTGGATGAGGTTGGACTGGATGAGGATGACGTCAGGAAGGCTTTAAACCAGCTCCTCAAGGAGGGACTCCTTTACTCACCCAAACCTGGATACCTGAAGCGTACCGCGGACTGAGATGGAAGTCTGAATAGACTTTGAGGGTTGACGATCTCCCGGTTCCATCTGAGATCATAGAGCTCCTGCAGGGAGAAGGTTACTCGCAGCTATACCCTCCGCAGGTTGAAGCGGTTAAGGCTGGCGTCCTAGAGGGTAGGAACCTCGTCTTGGCTAGCCCCACCGCCAGCGGTAAGACGCTCATAGCCGAGCTCTGCGCCATGAATTACATACTCAGTGGGGGAGGTAAGACCCTCTACCTTACACCCCTAAGGGCTTTGGCGAGCGAGAAGCTCGACGACTTCAAGAAGTATACGGGTCTAAGGAGGCCTGGCGGCGGCAAGGTAAGGGTGGGACTCTCAACCGGTGACTACGACAGCTCGGATCCATGGCTTGAACGTTTCGACGTGATACTTACGACCAACGAGAAAGCCGACAGCCTGCTTAGGCATAAAGCGGGATGGTTCAGCTCTGTCACCCTGGTGGTGGCAGACGAGGTCCATCTGTTAACCCAGCCAGACAGGGGTCCTACATTGGAGACCGTGCTGGCCAGGCTTATGGCCGTCAACCCGTCCCTACAATTCCTAGCTCTAAGCGCAACAATTGAGAACGCTGACGAGCTGGCCGAATGGCTTGAAGCCGGGGTT
>CAYFVN010000009.1:0-1888 GCA_964346575.1 uncultured Candidatus Bathyarchaeia archaeon | reverse complement strand
GAAGGCTACATATATCCGTCTGCAGTGGCCTATAAAATGGGCTTCCGCTAGTCTCTACCCTTACGCCCGGTTGGATATCGACTTCATCGCCTACTTTAAATACGCCTTGGACTATCGATCCACCTATAACTCCTCCTACAAGGTCTTCAGCTTCTGTACCCGGTTTGTTGACATCGAATGATCTTAGGATGTACATTTTGGGATGCGCGTTGGGGTCTCTCTTAGGGGTGGGAATATACTTCTCAATAGCGTAGATTACCGCGTCTATGTTAACCTTATGCTGTGCTGAGACGGGTATTATGGGGGCATTCGAGAAGGAAGTAATATTTAAAAATTTTTTAATCTCATTGTAATTTTCAATTGCACGATTTCTATCAACTATATCTATCTTATTTTGAATAACTATCAAGTTCTTTATCTCAGCCATCTCTGCTGCTGCTAGATGCTCTCTATCTTGGGCTTGTGGGAATTTCGCATCGGCAGCCGCTACGAATAGAGCGCCATCCATTAAAGCAGCTCCTGAGAGCATAGTTACCATGAGGCTATGATGTCCCGGACAGTCGACAAAGCTTACCATTCTTAGGGACTGTGGTTTTTCTGTGCATATTGGACATATCTCTTCATTAGTATACCCCTCCGGAGAATCATGGTTTGGGCACTTATAGAAGTGTCCATCGGCATATCCTACTCTTATAGTTATGCCTCTCTTAAGCTCTTCCGAATGTTTAGCAGTCCATACTCCTGTAAGCGCTTGAACAAGCGTACTCTTACCATTGTCTACATGCCCTAATGTTCCAATATTAACCTCTGGCTGTAACCTAATGCTATCCTCTGGCATACAGGGATCCTCCATCCTCTTGAGAAATACATCTCTAATAGGATTGATAACCAAGAGGTCTAAGCTCTTTATAATGGTTACTGAGGTATACCTGAGGTCGGTTAAAGAAGATGTGAAATGTCTGCTTGCTGGAGAGTCTCCAACTTTTATTCTACCGCTCTCTTGTCTAACTATAAAAGAAAGTTTATGTAAATACTGTCAATGCCTACGTATCAGTATAGTTTACTGGCGCGCGCTAGGATTGAAATGAGCTAGTAGGTTCGAGGATTTAGTGCCTGTTATGAGTAAATACTGCAGATCTATGATGGCTCTGAGCTTCCTATTGTTCGTTTAGTAGTTTTGAGCGGTAGGATCCCCATGATACTCTTTCTATCAATCCCTGCTTTATCGCTGCCTTAAGTCTTGAATAGAAGTGGTGGTACGTCGGTTTTCCAAGCCGTTCAACTAGTGTTCGTGTAGATAATACTTCGCCGGGATGCTTGAATGCATTCAAAATCTCTGGAGGGCTGTGGATTTTTTTCCTTCCAAAAATTGTGAGTCTGTACTTTCTTGCATATTTATTCCTTCTTATGCGGAACTCTGGATCTGTACGCAATCTTACTCGACATCTTTCGGTTACTGTTTGTTTCAAGCGTTCATAGAACTCAGGATGTGTCATCCTATATTTTTTAAGGTACTTCCTCAGGTACTCTCTATAGTGATTTCTTCTACTTGCTAGTCTACATCTGCTCACCGGGATGCCCAAGCGCTCTGCTATATCCTTATAGGTCATACCTTCCTTCCTAAGCGATACGATCTGCCTATCAAGTTTTTCTACCGATGGGTCTGGTCGTCTCGCCATTAAAAACCCTCGCTTGATTTCCCCTTAAGTCCTCCTTTAGGGGTTTTTTATTTATGATTTATAAATAAGCGGTGACTCTTAAATGTTATTCAAAATTAATATGTATATTTTTAGGAAGCTTCAGTAATCCTGTTACAGTAAAAACTTAAATTTATGAGCTTAACAACATGCATATCAATACTAACCTTATCTTACGTTAGAAGATAAAA
>CAYFVN010000008.1:0-9712 GCA_964346575.1 uncultured Candidatus Bathyarchaeia archaeon | reverse complement strand
CTGAGGTATAGGTCTCTGTCTAGGATGAGCTGCCCCTCAGTTATGTAGCCGCTCAGGTCGGGTATTGGATGGGTTATATCGCCTCCAGGCATGGTTAGGATGGGCATCAGGGTTACGGAGCCCTTCTTCCCCTTTATCCTACCAGCCCTCTCATAGATTGTGGCTAGGTCCGTGTAGAGGTATCCTGGGTAGCCTCTCCTCGCAGGCACCTCTTCCCTAGCGGCCGATATTCCTCTGAGGGCTTCACCGTAGTTCGTCATATCGGAGAGTATGGTGAGGACGTGCATATCCAATTCGAATGCCAGGTACTCGGCCACCGTCTGAGCTATTCTGGGAGCTATTATCCTCTCTATGATCGGGTCATCCGCGAGGTTGAGGATGACTACAGCCCCCGCAAGTGCCCCCGTCCTCTCGAACTCCGTCCTGAAGAAATCGTATTCCTCACGTTTAACACCCATTGCGCAGAACACTACAGCGAACTCCTCCTCCTTCCCCGGAACTGTGGCCTGCCGTGCTACTTGGGCCGCCACAACGTTATGGGGTAGTCCAGCCTCAGAGAAGAAGGGGAGTTTCTGGCCCCTCACCAAGGAGTTCATCCCGTCTATCGCTGATATACCGGTCTGGATGAACTCGCTGGGAGGCTCTCTTGCCGCTGGGTTTATGACGGAGCCGAAGATCTCTCTATGCTCCTCGCCCATAGGCTCTGGAAGGCCGTCTAGAGGCTTGAAGCTGCCGCTGAACACCCGACCGATCAGATCCTCTGAGAGAGGTATCTTGATGACCTCGCCCGTAAATCGGACGGATACACCTAGCTCTAGGCCTTCTGTTGCACCGAAGACTTGGACTATAGCCCTATCGCTGAAGGCGTCGAGGACGCTCCCCATCATCTCTGTTCCGTCTAGAAGCTTGACCTCGACCAACTCGTCAAAGGCGGCTCCCTTCACACCCTCAACCACCAGTATAGGCCCTCTGATCTCTTTGGTTGTCCTGCATATCAGACCTGACTTCTCAACCATCGAGCCAACCTCCATCTAGAAGGCTAAGCCGTATTGCTCGGCCAGCTTTCCAATATCAGTTTTAACCATCTCCCTAACCTTGTCGATCCATTCAACCCCCTTCCTCTCCTTCAAGCGCATAACCTCGACCAGGGAGGGCATCTCTCTGATCTTGTCCACTGGGACGCCCCCCCTGACCAATGGCTCCAACAAACCGTAGAATTCAACCATGAACCTGAGCATTCCAGCCTGCTTCTCGGGCTCGCAGTATGTATCAACCTCATGGTAAGCATGCTGAACAAGGAAGCCCTCCCGTACAATCTCTGAGAAGAGCAGGACGAGACGTTGCTCGTCAGGTAGGGCCTTCTCCCCCACTATCCTAGCCGTCTCCTCTATCTTCGAGGCCTCCTCCAAGAGGCTGAGAGCCCTCTCCCTGAATGAAGCCCATTCTGTATCGTACTTTGACCAGTACTCGCTGAGTAGATCCGTGTATCTGCTGAAGCTCATGAGCCAGTTTATCGCGGGGAAGTGTCTTCTGAAGGCCAGTTCAGTGTCTAAAGCCCATAGGGTTCCGACGAATCTGAGGGTTATCGACGTGACAGGCTCGCTAAAGTCACCTCCAGGTGGAGAAACTGCGCCCATTATAGTGACGGATCCGATCCTCTGACCGCTTCCAAGGGTTATGACCCTCCCACTGCGCTCGTAGAACTCGGCTATCCTTTCAGCCAGGTACGCTGGATATCCAGCTTCGGCGGGTATCTCCTCAAGCCTTCCGGATATGTCCCTCAGGGCTTCAGCCCACCTTGAGGTTGAATCGGCCATGATGGCTACACCGTAGCCCTGATCCCGGTAGTATTCAGCTACGGTTACGCCCATGTATATGCTCGCCTCCCTAGCGGATACTGGTAGATTACTGACGTTCGCTATGAATAGTGATCGTTCGATCAGGGTCTTACCTGTCCTAGGGTCTTCGAGGCCTGGGAAGTGGGTTATTACATCAGACATCTCGTTCCCCCTCTCACCACATCCTATGTATATGATTATGTCGGCGTCGGACCATTTCGCCAATTGATGCAGTGTAACGGTCTTCCCCGTTCCGAACCCTCCTGGAATGGCGGCAGCCCCGCCCTTCGCCACTGGGAAGAACGAGTCTACGACGCGTTGTCCCGTTATCAAGGGCTCCATAGATGGAAGCCTTGCTTTGTAGGGTCTTGGAATCCTTACAGGCCATCTCTGCATCATCGTTACTGCCCGCTGCTTCCCATCCGGCATCTTTACGTAGGCTACCTCATCAGTCACAGTGAAGTCCCCCTCATTTATCTCGGATACGACGCCGTTAAGCCCTATGGGCGTAGGCACCTTATGTTCAACAGCCGAAGTCTCGGGTACTACGCCTAGTATGTCGCCTCCAGCTATTTTTTCACCCTTCTTAACCTTAGGCGTGAAATGCCATTTCTTCTCTCTGTTTAAGGGGGGTATCCTGACACCTCTCTTCATGAACGGGCCGGTAAGCTCCCAGAGCGCTAACTCCGAGAACTCTAAACCGTCAAAAATGCTCCCTATCAAGCCTGGACCCAGCTCTGCCACCAAGGGCATCCCAGTCGTGGCTACCGGTTCTCCTGGTCTGAGCCCGCTGGTGTTTTCATAGCACTGGAGAGCTACATCTCCTCCCGCGATCCTAACGACCTCACCTATGAGCTTCAACTCTCCGACGTGAACCATATCCCCTATCTTAATATGGGGTAGACTGTCGGCTACTACTAGGGAGCCGTTTATCCTCTTTATTCGACCTTCAACCTTGGACATTCGAAATCATCCTCAATAAACCTAGTTTAGAAGTTCGTTCAGTATCTTACCTCTCAAGGCTTCTCTCATGCTCAGCAGTCTTCCATCGAGAGTATTGTTGAATGTCTTCGTTCCATCCTTGTTCTGGACTATCGCTCCGCCCATACAGTTTTGAGGCCTGTCCGCCAGGGTTAGTTTCACCTTGCGTCCTGGCGTTTCAGAGAGTCTACGTTCTATCTTCTTTAAGTTTTTAGATAGGTATTTGAGGTCCCTTTGATTCGCAGATACTACAACGTCATCCTCACCTAATTTTGATGAGGCCTCCTTAATCAGGTTGAAGAGCATTTCATCATAGTCTACGCTGCTCTCCTCTCTGTTAGCTATCTTCCTAAGCTTATCCTCAACGGCGTCTTGAACTTTAAGGACGACCTCATATTTCATTTTGAGCATCATCTTCCTCCCTTCAAGCATCGCCGATCCGAGTATCCTTCTCTTCATGACCTCGATCTCGGGCTTCACGGAGGCAGCCATCACCTCATTTGCCTTCACCTCGGCTGACGAGATGATCTCCTTCGCCTTCAGCTCAGCCTCAGAGATTATCTTTTCGGCCTCCTCATCAGCCCGTTTGGCTATCTCACTCTTTATCAGTTCCACCGCTTCACTCAAATTTCAAAACCTCTTTAACCGCAAATTCAGCAGCCTTATCGAAAGACGCTTCAGGGATCTCTCTGAACTTTGAGACACGCTTTCTGTAGCTCTTCACGATCCGCTCAGCCTCACTCTTGGCCTTCTCCTCCTCTTCCTTCACTACAGCCTGAATATTCTCGGTCTTGGTGGCCTGATCTATCAGCTTCTGCGCCTTGCTCCTCGCATCCTTGAGTATCTGCTCAACCTTAGTTTTAGACTCCTCTACTAGACGTGTCGCTTTAAGCTCCTCCTCAATTAACTCGTCTAATGGTATGGACAACTTTTCTCACCGTTAAAGTTCTAACTCTGCGCCGACAGCTAGGCTGATACTCCGTTTAAGCTCCTTTATCCTCTCACCTTTTACACCTGTATGGTCCGGGATAAAGGAGAATAGGGGTGTAACTTTCCCCTCCCTCATAAGTCTAGATCTCAGATCCCTCGTAGGCTCGACGAACCTCTCGGGCAGGATGATAACCCCGTACTTAGCTTCCTCAACCAGCTCCTTTAAAATCTTCGAAACAGCCTCATCCGTAGTTGCTACCATCCCGTCGACACCTACCAGCCTGAAACCTGCTACGAATGTCGAGTCTCCTATAGCTGCGGCGTTCAAAGTATGGCACTCTTATGAAGACTTTAAATTAAACTTTTATGCCTTTCGTTCGGAACTTAGCTCCACATACAAGGTTTTAAGATCCCCTATCCTTAGAGGAGTGATAAGTTATAGGCTGGATGCGTCATAGTAAGCAAACTTAAAGGTGGTTGAAGTGGCTTTACATCGCTTCGAAAGCGGAAGTACTCTCCAGTTGCTCTATCTGGCGAGTATTTTGGTCATGGTTAGCTATCACATATTGGAGCCGCTCATACCCTTATACTTCAAGGAAGGGCTTGGAGCTCCTCTGGAGATAGTTGGTCTACTTGTTTCTCTACTATTTCTATCGGCAGCCGCTTGGAAAATTTTAATCACTGTATTCCTGAGGATTAGGAGAGCTTCCGCCGCATTCCTCATAGGCTGTGCTCTCCTAGCGGCTTCGCCGATCCTTTACCTGTCCTCGAATTCGACCCTATGGGTTGGTGTTATCAGAGTTCTTCACGGTTTAGGCCTCTCACTCTTTATAATCTCTGGACTGAGTTTGGCAACCCTCATCTCTACTAAAGAGAAGATTAGATCCATAGGAATCTTCACTTTGACTGCTAGCTTGGGTATGATGATTGGGCCCGGAGTCGCCTCTCTAGGAGTGAGGTTTCTAGGTTTCAGGGGGGCGTTCCTTCTATCAATGATCGCGTCCTCAATGGCTTGCGTCTTCTCACTTGTAATCCTCAGGAGATTTAGAGGAGATCCGGGCCTTGAAGAGAGTAGGGCATCCCTTAAGACAATCTTACAAACCGTTGGGAGCAGGTACTTCCAGATGGCCTTTTGGTGCCTCTTCAGTTTATCCTTTTTCTACGGAGTTGTAATAGCATACGCGCCGGTCCATTTAAAGACGACATATGACTTGGAGGCGAATGTGGTGGCGCTCGTATTCTTCTTATACTCCTCAGCCTCAGTCGTGAGCAGGTTCCTAACTCCCAGGATCATATCACTTATTTCAACGAGGGGAACGCTCATCGCGGGTTTCGTAAATATGATGCTGATGGCAGTATCGCTATATCTCCTTAAGGACATTGTAAGCTTCTCAGCAGCTCTAGTCATAGCCGGATTCTCCCATGGAGTGGTATTCCCCACAGCAGCCATAATGATCTCGGATATGATATCTCCCGCAACTTTAACGGCGGCTAATGCCGTTTATCTGCTTGCATTCGACATTGGAGCCATGCTTGGACCAGTGGCCACCTTAAACATCGTCTCAAAGTATGGAATACCATCGGCGATCCTATCAGCGTCTACCCCGGCATTCATCCTAGTACTGATCCTGGCAATCTCCCTTACAGTAAGAGACTGGGAAAAGGGATAAATTGAAGCATACATCGAATCAATATCCATGTACAGCCTAGCTTTGGTAAGTTGTCCAGACGTGGATACAGCAGCTACGATAGGACGAACAGTCGTTAAGGAGAGACTTGCAGCCTGCGCCACAGTGATACCTGGAGTCGAAAGTATATACTGGTGGGAGGAGAAAGTTAAAGAGTCTCGTGAAGCCCTATTACTATTGAAGACTAGAAGCAGCTTATTCAAGCGTTTAGAGAAGGTTATAGCAGCAAACCATCCGTACTCAGTTCCAGAGATCCTCTCCTTTAAGATAGAGGAAGGGTACACGCCCTACCTTAAATGGATCGATAAGGAAACTTAATTTTATACAGTATTATGGCGTTACAACAGCGTGCGCTCCAATCAATTGACAAGAAGCTTAAATTATGCACCTCCACATCTACAAATGACGAGATCAGAGAAGAGCGTCTATGTTTAAGAGAGATATAATTTTCGGAGTGCATATTCCTCCAGAAGAGATGAACTTTGAAACATTGAAAGCCTTTTGCCTCACAAGCGAAAAAATGGGGTACGATTTATTCACGTTAAGCGATCACTTTTTTAATGTTAATTTCCCTGAAAAAAGGGATCATCCCCTAGAAAGCTGGAGATCTTTGGCGGCGATCGCTACGATGACGGAAGAGATAAAAATTGGTCCATGTGTTCTATGTTATGCCTACAGAACTCCGACAATTCTTGCTAAGATGGCTACAACTTTAGACGTAATATCTAATGGAAGGCTTGTTTTTGGCGTAGGAGCAGGATGGCACGAAGGCGAATTCATGGATTTCCTCGGACGTTTTCCTCCAATGGATGAGAGAATGATAGGTTTGGAAGAGACCATACAGATTTGTAAAAGCATGTTTACGAGGGAAAGAACAAGTTTTAAAGGCAAAATGTTTCAGGTCAATGATGTCCTCAATTCTCCACTGCCGATTCAAAAGCCCCCTCTGATCATGATAGGGGGGCATGGTAAGAGGATGCTAAAGATCGTCGCGAGATATGCCGATATCAGCCATTTCGCCCTCGGTAATCGATCAATCGACCTTGAGTTTTTGGACAGAAAGTTGCAGATGCTTAAAAATAACTGCAAAAAAGTTGGGAGACGTTTCAACGAAATAATAAAAGGCATAACACTCCTTCCCGTAACTGGTGAAACGGAAGAAGATGTAGAAAGAAGGGTGCATGAAAAAGCCAAATATTTTAACCAAGACGTGCAGACCTTCCGCGAGTTAAATCCGCTTGTAGGTACCCCAGAGCAGTGTGTCAAAATCATCAAGGCTTATACGAATAAACGAGTGGACCTATTTTCACTCAAATTCTACAACTTAAAGGACATCGAATTCTTCGCCGAAAAAGTAATGCGTAAACTTTGATCAAATGCAAAGTCAGGATCAAAGGAAGCTTAAATCGCACCAGGCTATATTGCTGGAGTAGGTGAGTTCGTCTGTTACACCGTTTTCACTCATTTGTAGATGCAATGGTTAAGTACAAACAAAAGAAGAACAGGAACGTGATCTCTCTACACAGCGGGACTTCAACGGACGGAGTGGACGCAGCCTTAGTGAAAATTTCTGGTTGCAGACTCAAAACTGAAGTCGAATTGCTCAAATATCGCAAGAATGAATATCCCAGAGGGATTAGAGAGAAGCTGTTCGACTTATATGATAGAGCTACGGCGACCGTCGAGAAGATCTGTCAGGCCAATTTCCTCATAGGCGAACTGTTCGCAAAAGCAGCCGTAAGAATCGCTACCGAAGCAGGCATATCGATTTCAGATGTAGACGCAATAGGGTCGTCCGGACAGATAGTCTATCACGTTCGGAGGCACCAGAACCCTGACGACATATGGATTGGAGGGAGAGAGATTCCGTCTTCTCTGGACTTGGCAGAGTCCACCATAATAGCCGAAAGAACGGGTGTAACTACCGTCACCAACCTGCGTAGTAGAGACATGGCCGTCCAAGGGGAAGGCAACCCTTTGGTAACATATGGTGACTGGGTTCTCTTTCAAGATTCTGAGAGGTCAAGAGCTGTGCAGAATATCGGGGGCATAGCCAATCCGACCGTGATCCCGGCTGGAGCGGAACTCGACGACGTGATCGCTTTCGACACCGGACCCGGCAACATGGTTATCGACGCATCTGCAAGATTCGTAACGAATGGAAGGTTGACCTACGACAGAGACGGTGAGATGGCCGCCCGAGGCGCCATTCACGAAAAGATGCTTCATGAACTCATGAAGCATCCGTACGTCAGAAGAAGGCCTCCAAAAGCTACTGGAAGAGAGGTGTTCGGTCAGCGATTCTTCGAGGAAGTACTCAAGATGGCTAAAAGGTATAGGGTTTCCGGCGAGGACCTTGTTGCCACGGTCACAGCTTTTTCAGCCGAATCCATAGCCTACAACTACAACCGTTTCATACTGCCCAAAGTTGACGTAGAGGAGATAATTCTCTGCGGAGGGGGGACCTACAACAAAAAACTTGTTAAACTGCTACAGAAAAAACTGGAGCCTATTCGATTTACGAACGTCAAAGATTGCATCGGGATACCTATAGAAGCTAGAGAAGTCGTAGCGGTGGCCATCATTACTAACGAGACACTTTTAGGAAATCCGTCTAACGTAACAAATGCCACTGGAGCAAAAAGACATGTTATTTTAGGAGATATTACTCCTGGATGGTAGGAACTGAAGGAATAAGCGATATTACTTTGCCTGTTGAAGTTGTGGAAAGAGACGAGAGCTGAAATAGGAAATATATTTTCGGACAATTGCCTAACTACTTTGATTCTACTAGCTGCTCGAGCACGCTGCTCAAGCAACTGAAGAGTTATTTTATGTGTTCGAACTAAATTTGGAGTTCAAAATGAATGTTGACATAGTTTCGTTGAATCTTCGAGGTATCTGTTTATAGCAATGTGTGCAAGAGATTCTCCATACTCTGCGATTCTTCTTAAGCTCCAAGCTATACTCCTTAAATTATATGCCACAGCCATATTTTTATATTCTTTAGAAAGTTTATTTACTAACTTTTCTTCTTCCAAATGAACATTCTCTTTTATTTTCAGAACATGGTTAGCCTTTTTCATCTCTCCTGTGAAAAGACACTCTAACGCTTTACCGCACGTCTCTATGGTCATGCTACTAATATGTGCTAAAGCGTAAATTGTCTGCTTCCTCACTTGTTCAGTATATTTTGAGGCTACGATGATTTCCTTGGCTATATCCTCAAGGTAGTCGCCTATGGTTTCCAGGTATTTAGAAGCTATCCTATAGTCCAATAAATGCAAAGGTTTCTGTACTCCAACTTTCTCCGCGATCGAAGCTTCTTGTTGAGCGGACGTTATAAGTCGGACTATAAGCCAGTATAACATGTCCAACTCCTGTTCTCGGTTTATTACTTCATTCGCCGCTTCCAAATTAAAGCTAACAAGGGCTTCACTTACAACTTCCTTATGCATTGTTGATACAACGGAGAACATTCGCTTCAACAGCGTATCTAATGAAAATTTGGATGGATCTATGGAACACTGAAGAACTATCTTCTCAGGGTTTTCTTCGATTATGCCCATTCCCATTAACCTAAGGGTCGCGTTTCTTATCTCGCTAAGATGGGTGGAGCTTATCTTTTTAGAGGAATTGATTGTAATAGTGTCTTGCCCGAGCATATAATTCCCAACTATAACCCTCTCCAGTATTTTATCATCATCACATAAATCGACGTTAACTATTGATTCTCTATTTTCTTTATCGAACTCAGTTAATTTCGTTGGTGTTATTTTTATGGAGCCATCTCCCTGGGGGATACAAGTAACGATGTCTCCTTGCCTCAATCCACTCTTCTTCACCCAATCGTTCGGCAGAGAAACCATTAACGTGGAATAACCGACTTTTTGAATTTTCCTAGTTTCCATTTACGATCAATAGTATTTACCTTATATATTAATTTTTTCTTAGTGTTTTAATTCTATATACTAATATATACGAGAATGTAAAAAAAATACTGAATATATATATTTACTAAGTGGAATGAGTATCAAGTTAAAAGTGATAAAAATGGAAGTATTGGAGATAGAGCCGCCAAAGGGTAAAAGGATAACCGTATACTTGGTTGAGAAGGAATACGAAGAACAATGGAAGTTTGGACGTATTCAAAACTTGTCACTTAATGTTTTATCAAAGGAATACTGCGAGTTCATGAAAGATTTAGTTAAAAAATTTAACCCAAATTTAGTGGCGGAAGAGCGGGGTTTACGTTCCGAGGAGGAATTTTTCAGG
>CAYFVN010000007.1:0-4164 GCA_964346575.1 uncultured Candidatus Bathyarchaeia archaeon | reverse complement strand
ATAATCATCGCTGTAATGGATGTCATTGTCTTGTACCCAAGTAACAACAACCCACCAGTAGTCATGGAAATATCCCTCAACATGGGCCGTTAGTAGTAGTTCATCGAAGCCGGACCAGTCGAGGGGGGTCAGTTTCGCATTAAACACGTGATCGGTCTCTTCGGTCATCACGTTTGGGTACTGTAGCGTGATCCTTACCGGGTATCTCAAGCCGAGATGGAAATCAACCTGCACGTACGAGCTCCATCTGTACGTCAAAATAGTATCCCCGTCACTTTGCGAGTAGACCAGATGATGCGTGAAACCCATCAAGACTTCCTTTTGCGTATATAGGTCTATTACCTCCTCTGGGCTGACGGATGCCAACCCCATGATCGAGGGTGCGTCTGGCAACGGCTTGGAGACGATTTCAGGGTCCTCACCGGGCACCTCGACAAGTGTCTGCACGAGCAGCGTCTGAGTGAACGTTTCGCTGCTTCCATCGGCGTATTCCTTGATCATCCTCGTCGTTCCGTTGTCGTAATCAATGACGTACAGAGTGGGCGCATCATCGCCACCCTCAGGCCCGTTGTCTTCAGAAAGCACCGGAAGGATAGGGGAGCACAGCGACAAGATAAGCAGCGTCAGAAACGTGATCGAAATCACTTTTTTCTCAGTATTCCTTTTCATCGAAATCGCAAAGGACAATGTCTTTCGGTGTTTATGAAGTTTGCTGAATGTTTTTTTCTGAACATTGTTCCTAAATTATCTTCTCATTCCTACGCTGGGCTAAGGATATGGCAGGCCTAAGATATCCAATGCGCATCGCTTGCGGCACAGCTATCCCTGCTCGTGCGCGATACGGACATCCTCTTGAAGAGGCATCTTCCGGAGATCTCCTCAAGCATCTCGAAAATCTATTCATTATGGAAGTACGTTTAGGTAGATATCACCAAGGTGGATTTAAATGAAAATAGTAGTTCTGGGATTCGATGGCGCCTCCCCCCGGCTCGTCGATGAGTGGATTAACGAGTTGCCTAACTACAAGAAATTCAGAGACGAGGGTGTCTATGGTGAAACGATTCCCCCGACGCCAGCCCAGACGCCGGTCGCCTGGACGACGTTCATGACGGGTAAGAACCCAGGCAAACACGGAATATTCAGCTTCTCCATGAGGATGAGGGGGTCCTACAGGAAGGCTATCGCCAACCCGGGGATGATGCAGTCAAAGACGTTGTGGAAAATGCTGAGCGATCAGGGGAAGAGGGTGATCGTCATCAACGTCCCGATGAGCGACGCCGAGAGGGTCAGAGGATCCATCATACCGGGGTTCCTGTCGAAGACAGAGGGGATCCCCCATCCAGACGATCTGAGGAAGGAGATAATGCGACGTTTTGGAGTAGATAGAGTCCCAACGGATGTCGAGCTGAAATATCTCGAAGTTGTCAAGGAAAACCCTGATTTGTTTTTCGAAAGGGTCAATCAAATAACAGATGAGCTCGCGGAGATCTCGCTTCATCTGCTTGAAAGAGGAAATTTCGATTTCTTCGTGGCCGTCTTCATGGGTCTGGACAGGATACAGCATTTTTTCTGGAGATACACAAACGAATCCGACTCAAGGCAAGAGGCCAGCGAATACCGCCGAAGGATCAGGGAGTTCTATATAAAGACCGATAGGATAATCGGCGATTTCCTGAGTGCGGTGGATGAGGACACGGTGACTATGATCGTCTCGGATCATGGTTTCTGTCCGATCTACAAAGAAGTTTACGTCAACAACTATCTCGAGGAACTCGGACTCTTAAAGACGAAGGCGGGGAGCGTGGATTCTATTGGGAGTAAGGCCGTGTCACACGGCTACGGCGACATTTGGCTCAATGTCAAGGGAAGGGAGCCCAGCGGAATCATCACACCCGGGAAGGAATACGAGGTTCTGAGAGGGATGATAATAGAGGAATTTAATGCTTTAACGTTAGATGGGGAGAGGCCGTTTAAGGACGTAAAGAGGAGGGAAGACATCTACTGGGGCCCCAAAGTTACAGATGCTCCAGATTTGATGACGATTTTCAACGTGGGGTGGCAAGCCGCAAGAAGACCTGCAGTAGTGGAGAAAGATGCCAGCGGGAGATACGTGAACGAACACCCGATGTGGAGCGGCGGGCACGACGGGACCCATGACCCGCACGAAGTCCCAGGGGTACTGGGGATCTTAGGAGCCGGGTCGAACGGAGAACGGTTGACCGTTCCACTGTGGGACCTCGCACCTACGATACTCGATCTCTTGGGTTTACCGGTACCAAGCGACATGGATGGAAAACCTATTCCAACAGGCATTCGGCGCAAATGAGAGTTATTCATTCGAGGAAATAGCGTTCTAAATATAACCTTTTGTCTCGGAAGCGAAGCGTACGCACTAGATCGATATTTCCGAAAACCCATCGTCTAATCGCACGGCGGGCCTACCCATGAATAAATCGATCGCTAAACTTATGGTTCCAATGGTACACACATAAAGTTCCTTAACATACTCTAATCTTTCTCTGCCTTCATTTTTAATACTAGGATTCGATGCAGTTTATAATAAGCGTCCTTATCAAACCTCGAAAGTAATAGAAATGGTCTAATAAACAGTTGGAGCTTTCTAAGATGTTTATACGTATCTCCATTTTCCCATTCTCTTTCATACCGCGATAAATACGTGTCAGTGAAATCATTTGCCTCCAAAGCCATTACAGCGATCTTCGCCGCCAACGTGCTTCCCCTTATCCCGTAGACTATGCCCCCGCCCCACAACGGGTCGACCATTCCTGCGGCATCGCCCACCACCATGATGCGGTCGGTGTGGATTTTGTCTGCATGCTCAAAAGGTACAACGCTTGCCGAAAACCTCTTTTTTGGTCTTCCGGACAAATTCTTCGAGGCGGTGGGGTGCTCATCGACTAGGAAATCTAGGTATGTCCTGATGTTTTTACGCAACTTTGGTAATAAGCATCCAACACCGACGTTTAACAGGTCCCTTTTGGGAAAAATCCAGCCATAACCCCAGGGCGACACCTCTCGATGAACGAAGAACTCGTATGAGTCAAGAGGGTTATTTTTCCATTCGATTTCATAAATAGCTGCAAAGGCTCTCATTTTTTCCCTGCCAAATCCGATACCCCTGGACTTCGTAGAGACAAGCGTATTGGGGCCGTCTGCGAATATCGCGATTTTTGCCTTTATGCCATTAACCGCTCCGTTGACTCTGTTTTTTATGAAAACCTCTATATCCCTTTTATTTATAGAAAAATCGAATGCTAGAGTCGAAGTTAACAACTTCGTACCCTCTTCGACAGCTTTTTCGGCCAGGAATTTGTCAAAAACCCTTCTCAAAAACGTTATTTGTGATTGATTTTTCTTGTATGTTGCCCACGGATAATGATATACGGATTCTAATATTTCCTTTTCAATTATCCAGTTTGGTAGATTTAGGTTTTTGATGTGATCTTTATTTATTCCACCCGCACATACGTTGTTTTCTCCAGGGTAAACATCTTTTTCAATCAGAAGTACGTCATAACCTTTCTTGGATATTTCCTTTGCAGCCACAGAACCGGCGGGTCCTGCCCCGATCACGGCGACATCGCACTCTGTGCATCCCATATCGCTCAAGATCTATCCCCAAAAACGCGCATTAGACTAATCTCAACTCTTCCTCTCGAATACGAGAGACTCATAAAACTCCGTGCCAACCCAATTGTATCCTAGAGGAGGACGTGCTACATATCTGAGATGATAGTTTTCGTAGATCCATTCCTTAGTATCCAAGTCATAGTAATAATCAAAATACGCTCTGTTCTCGATAAGAAATCTTGGTTTCGACCTAGTCAACAACCGTTCATTCACTTCCACGTTCATCAACTTACTGGTCACATTGGATTGTGGAGTCTCAACCATTTTCAAGGAAACACAAGCTGCGTCAAGCTCGTATAGGTTGAGATAGTAAAAGAGTGTTCTGACCTCTATCCCCGCAATGAGATCACCGGGTTGAGCCCTGTCCCTAACATACAATATGCTCGAGTGTATCGAGGCATACTCTCCATGGTCTATAAATGGTACAGAAATCCCCACGAACACGCTGGAAAATGCGAAGATCACTATGAATATCAGGGTGAAGATCTTTGAGAGATTCAGATTCTTCTTCCC
>CAYFVN010000006.1:0-2227 GCA_964346575.1 uncultured Candidatus Bathyarchaeia archaeon | reverse complement strand
AATCGCAGTAAAATCTTTTACGGTTCCTTCATCATCCTCCAGCTTAGACACATAGTTTTTGGATGAGACGCCGCAACTTCATCAACTCTGTCTACCGTTGTATTAGTAGGTGCCTCCTTGATAAGCTTGGGATCCGAATACGCTTCGTCGGATATCTCGCGGAAGGCCTTGACTAACATGTCCAACGTCTCACCGCTCTCCGTCTCAGTCGGCTCGACCATTAAAGCTTCTTTTACGGTCGATGGAAAGTATATGGTCGGCGGGTGCACTCCCTTATCAAGGAGCCTCTTCGCTATATCCTTGGCCGTCGTACCTGTTTCCTTTAACATAGGCTCAGCGCTTATTACGAACTCGTGCTTCCTAGGCTTATCCGCATCGTATGGGAGCGTATACCCTTTGGTCTTTAATATCCTTCTCATCAAATAATTCGAGTGGAGTACTGATAATTCGGAAACCTTCTTCAATCCCTCTCCGCCAAGTGATATGATGTAAGCGTAAGCTCTTAACAGGATCGATACGTTTCCGTAGAATCCTCCAACTTTACCTATTGTTTCCGACCTGTTATAGTCTAGGCAGTATTTCTTTCCATCAAACTCTATCGTTGGGACTGGAAGGAACTTCTCGAGATGTTTCTTAACTCCCACTGGACCGCCCCCCGGCCCTCCTCCCCCATGTGGCGTAGAGAAAGTTTTATGCAAGTTTACATGGGCGATGTCAAATCCCATGTCTCCCGGTCTAGCCTTGCCGAGGATGGCGTTCAAATTCGCTCCGTCATAGTAGACTAATCCCCCTACCTCGTGAACCATATCGGCTATTTCGCAGATATCTTTCTCAAATAGGCCTAAAGTGTTTGGATTAGTAAGCATAAGCCCCGCTGTACTTTCCCCAATAGCGTGTTTGAGGGCTTCGATATCCAGGGTACCTCCGTCACTTGTTGGAACCGTAACGACTCTGAAACCGGCCATGGACGCGCTTACAGGGTTTGTCCCGTGTGCCGTGTCAGGTATTATAATCTCATATCTACGGTCCAGCTCTCCCGATAATTTGTGGTGAGCCCTTATCATTAGAGCCCCTGTGAATTCTCCATGTGCTCCTGCTGAAGGTTGTAAAGTATATTTATCCATTCCTGTAATCTCTTCTAAAAAACCGGAGAGTTCGTGGAGTATTCGAAGTATACCTTGAGTTAATCCACTCTCCTCGTATGGGTGAAGCCACTTTATCTTATCGTAAGCCGCAACGAGGTTGGTGAACTTAGGCGTATACTTCATGGTACAACTTCCTAAGGGGTATATTCCACAGTCGACGCCATACGATTCCTGAGTTAACCTATAGAAGTGTCTCACCGCCTCAACCTCTGAAATTTCCGGGAGGCGCGGTGGATGGTCTCTTTTTAGCATTTTCGGTAAAGAACGTAATGCAGAGTCCAGGGCTTTGAACTCTTCCTCTGAGAGCTTTGGAGGTAACCATCCCACCTTGTTCGAATTTGAACGTTCAAATATTAAAGGTTCGTCCCAGTACGCCTGTCTGAAGTTCAAAAGATATTCACCTCTCTTTCAAGAAGTTATCTAAGGTTTCCGTCAGGAGATCTATATCAGCTCTGTTATGCACCTCCGTGACGCATAGAAGCATGGTCTCACCTAACTCGGGATATTCGTGTTTCAAGTTTTTACCCCCGTGAATCCCTTTTTCTAGCAGTCGCCCATTTATTTCGGGTATCTTCAGGGGCGTATCGTCAAAATTGACCGTGAATTCCTTGAAGTGGAGAGCTTTAAAGTAAGGAACTCTAACGTTGCGTAGTTCTTTTAAACGATTTATAGTATAGTTGGTCTTTGCCAGTATAGTCTCAGCGAGCTTCTTAATTCCCGAGGGGCCTAGAAGGCTTAGGAAGACGGCTGCAGCTATTGCGCATAGAGCATTGTTTGTGCAGATATTCGATGTCGCCTTTTCACGCCTTATGTGCTGTTCTCTTGCCTGTAAAGCCATGCAGAATGATCTTTTACCTGAGATAGTCGGCGCGATCCCTATTATGCGACCTGGCATCTGCCTTACGTATTCTTTTTTACAAGTGAATAGCCCCAGTAAGGGTCCTCCGAAGTTCATACCTAACCCCAATGGTTGACCTTCCCCTATGGCTATATCGGCATCGAAGGCTCCGGGGGGCTTAATCAAGCCCAGTGAGGTCGGATCTACTCCCATTATGAATAACGCTCCTCTGGAGTGTACCAGC
>CAYFVN010000005.1:0-5332 GCA_964346575.1 uncultured Candidatus Bathyarchaeia archaeon | reverse complement strand
CAGCATAAATTTCTAGGTCTCCGCCTGAAATCTCTCCGCTAAGGATGTCGAAGGGAAGGGAGAGTTGAACCGCACCAGGTCTATTCGAAGTTGCTACTCTGAAGGCTTTCCTAATCATTTTTGGGATAAAGTCTGCTTTCTTAACCATATGGTTCCATTTTGTGACGGGTTTGAATAAGGATTCCTGATCCAGCTCGGTTAGTGTTCCTCTGCTCACGTCGGATATAGATACATCTGAGGTTAAGGCGATGAGAGGAATAGATGAGGTATTTGCCTCGGAGACGCCCGGGATCATATATAATGCCCCTCCACCGCTGGGGGCGTCGCATACTCCAGGCTTATAAGCTATGCGTGCATACGCATCCGCCATGAAAGCCGCGTTTCTTTCGTCTCGAGTCATTATATGATGGATTTCCGGTTCAACACTTCTGAAAGCCTCATAAAGTGGAATACTCGTATCTCCAGGGAGTCCAAAGACGTATTCAACGTTATAAGCTTGGAGAGACTTAACTAAAGCATCACTGCCATTCATAAGGCTCACAACCATATTATAATATGATACTGGCAAGTGTTCTATATTCGATTTATAGGTTCAACTAGACGCCATAATGAAATTACAACCATAATAAACCCTAATAAAGCCCCTATGCTAGACATCGTAAAAAACACGATATGAACCGGGGAAGAATCGATTACCGTATAGGACATTCTATGCACCTCGTATTCGTATCCAAAAAGAGGACTGGTTTTGAGCATAACCTCATCGACCTGATTATGCGTTTTAATTGGAAACAAGGCCATAAAAAGACCATTGCAGATTAAGAGAATCAAACCCACGACGAATATATCTCTAGCTTTCATACAAATCAGATCCAATCTTTTAAATGAGGGCTCATGACTTTAAACTGAAATCCTAAAATCTATACCCCCGCGAAGATAATTCATTCAGTATGAAGAATCTGCTTTAGCTGCAGAATCGTCAATTTGATCGAGCGTACACTTCTTCTATTTGGCTGTATGAAAGTAGTTTCTGAGTTTTCCAGCTACTACTTCGGGTTTAGTTTCAACGACGCTTTCGAGGTGCAGCTTCTCCATGAAGCCTTGGTCGCTCGTATAGTAGGCCTTCAGCCGAGGTCTCGAGCTCATCCTTAAGTTTAGTGCGTAGTAGTTCAGACTTTGGTCGAACGGGCCTGAGAATATGCTCATGTTGAAGCTTTCAACTCCGAGATGATTATAGCCTTTGAGGATTTTTGATATTCCCGTTGAGAGAGCTTCTAAACTCCGCCCATTTACCTCAAATATCGAGGATATCTCAGGGAGCACTCCTAAGACTTCGTTGTTGCCTTGTGGAGCGTAGCTTGCCAGCCAAGCTATGAGGTCGTCTCTATAGATAAGCCTGTCTTTCAGCTCAGCCTCCGTCTCGATCAGATCTCGCCAGAAGTTCCCTCCATATTTTCGGTGGTATGCTTCGCTGCATCCGACGAGTATATCCTGAAAATGGGTTGGATTCCGATCGACCACAACTTGGAGATGCGGATGGATAATGCTCGAACCGGCTGGAGGCATATAGTTCCAGTTTATCGATCCGTATTTCAAGTCTTGACTTCTACTGTGGATACGCCTCATAAAGTCTATGCTCAACTTCACGCAGTCGTTTATAACCTCTGGAGGGAAGCAGTCCAATTTCGGATTATGCTCATCTGAAAACACCGCAACGCTATGGTACTCGCCGAACGGGAATAAATTCGGAAATAAAACCGATGAACCAACTCTAAGCCTCTCTTCTTGGGTGATCTGACTTGGAAAGCAAGGCGTCATCCTCTTAAGATTCTCTGAACAGAAAGGGCAGTCAGCCTTCGAAGCCTCTAAAATTGTTTTTGAAAGATTATCACTCTCAACCGCCTGTTTAACTCTCTCAAATCTTTTCAAATTTATCCTGCAAAGCATAGCCGTTAAAGGATCTTTTCTGTACTCTATGGGCTGTAACTCAAGCTTAAATCCCGAGAGAGGGCTACATAACCTAGCCTCAAACACCTCCTTCTCAAAAGCCACCCGCCTCAAAACTCAAATCTCCCAAAGCTCGCCATATTTTAATTGATAAACGGTTTTATCTGTCTTACTCAGGAGCCCGTTCCTTAATATATATAACAACTTCAAGTCGTACAATACAATTACGTAAATTTAACGTGTTCTGTCTGAAATTATGTTTTGAAGCCGACGATTCTCTATTTTTTCGCGTGAATAAGGCAAGTTATCTACAATGCACAGTAAGTATTGCGCGCTAATTCCAACGAAGGGTTTGAGTGATTATGGCTTGACATAGCTCGGGCTTATATCAAATCAGTAAGCTTGCTCCGTTGAGGTCAATGGTGGCGCCGTTAATGTAAGACGAGTTGTCTGAGACCAAGAAGAGAACAAGGTCTGCCTCCTCTTCAGGTTCACCAAGCCTCTTCATTGGAATATTTTCACGCCATTCATCAAGTTCCTCTTTGGAAGCCATCTCGCGAATCATGGGCGTATCTATAAGTCCAGGGCATATGCTGTTTACGCTTATTCCATATGGAGCCGCCTCCCTTGCCAGATGTCTTGTCAATCCCAGTACAGCTGCCTTAGATGCGGTGTAATGGGCTCCCCCAAGTTCACTCGTACTTCTCCCTGCTGATGAGGATACATTCACTATCTTGCCGTTCTTCTGACTCTTCATATACTTCAAAACGGCTTTACAGCAGTTGAACACCCCCTTCACGTTGATCCTCATCACAAGATCCCATTCTCCGTCTCCGATCTCCTCAATTGATCCGCTACGACGGAGGATACCCGCGTTGTTGACTAGGATATCTATTCTCCCATACTTTGACACGACCTCTTTCGCCATCATTTCGACTTGTAAAATATCTCCAACGTCAGCCTTGTAGCCGATAGCCGTCCCCTTGAATCTTTTAATATCCTCAACGACGTTTTCGATCAATCGATCAATAACATCGTTGACTATAACGGTGGCTCCATGATCCGAAAGCTTTTTCGCCGTCGCTTCACCCATTCCTCTACCCGCTCCAGTTACGATGGCAATCTCACCACTCAAATCATACTTCGAAACTCTCATCTTTAACCACCTATTCAAATAGTTGGAACAATTAATGATAAACCGGATCGGTTTATTTTAGCCTTTTCCGCAGTGTACTTATGGAAATATTGTAAAGCTTTACCCTAGACGACATCCTAATTATAACAAAAATATTATATGCCATTTTCATGAGAAGCATAACTAATGATTTAACGTGTGTTTAAAGGATGTTTTTCAATGAATCGTATTGGATTAAGTAAGCATGAGATGGATACTCCAGCTCTTCTCATAGATCTGGACACTATGGAGAGTAACATCTCAAAGATGTCTCAATACTTTAACAAATCAAATGCTAAACTTCGAGCCCACACCAAAGTCCATAGATGCCCTGCGATAGCTCATAAACAGATCGATTCTGGAGCCAAAGGTATCTGCTGTCAAAAAGTTGGAGAAGCCGAGGTTATGAGTGAAGCTGGAATTAAGGACATCTTTGTCACAAACGAGATTGTTACGGTTCCAAAGATCTTAAGGCTACTTTCACTTTCAAAGTTGACCAAGGTCTCAATACCAGTGGACGATTTTGAAAATGCTAAAACACTTTCAAAGTTGGCTTCAAGAAACGATGTGAATCTTGATGTTCTAGTAGATGTTCACATGGGTTCTTTTAGGTGTGGGGTTGAGCCTGGAGATCCGGCCTTATATTTAGCCAGAAAGATCAAAAAGTTGAAGGGATTAAATTTGATCGGTTTAATGGGTTTTGAGGGGCATATCTCACTCATGTTCCCGCGAAAAAAGAGACGATCAGAATGTAGGAGACTCGAGGAACGATTGATTGAGACGAAGAATCTCATAGAGAGTGAGGGGATTCCAATTGTTGAAGTCTCAACTGGCACAACTGGAACTTACGATGTGACCACTAAGGTAGAGGGAGTTACAGAAGTGCAGGCCGGGACCTACGCACTTATGGCTACGCGATATCATGAGGCCGTTCCAGAATTCGATTGCGCGTTAAGCATCTTATCAACCGTTATAAGCAGACCTTCAAAATACAGAGCCATAACGGACAGCGGTTTGATGTCTATTAATGCCTCAAAGGGTTTGCCAACAGTGGTAGGGTATGAGAATGTTGAGGTTGAAAAACTATCGGCAGAGAACGCGACCCTAAAAACAGGGAAAGACGTCAGCCTTAAAATAGGGGACAAGGCAGAGTTCCTGCCAAGCTACTTGGATGGCACTGTAAATCTATTCGACGTAGTATTTGGTTTGAGAAGAGGAAAGATTGAGTCAGTATGGAGAATAGCTGGGAGAGGAAGATCTTTTTAGTTTATGTCGATTCAAGCTTTATAATTTAAATCGAAGTTGCAATTTTTCAGTTAACGCATGATTTATCGCAATAAATATTACGATATCTTAAGTTTTTTTAAATTTCAGGTTAATTAAAATAAACTGGAATTTATGTATGATGCTTTACTCCTAAAAAATTGGTAGCAAAAATTTTGGCGCCCTGGCCGGGATTCGAACCCGGGTCAGGCGGGCGACAGCCGCCAATACTCGACCGGACTATACTACCAGGGCTTAAAAATCAGAAGGATCGATTGTTTATTTAACCTTTACTTTAAAATAGCATTGTAGTTTTTCAGACTTACCAATAATAATGCTAGATTTACACGCCAGCTGGATGATGAACGATCGAAGTGCTGAAAGGTATTATTTTTACAGTAGTAGGATTTTTAAATATTATTCTATCATACTTGTCCCCGTCGAGGTTAAACTCAGCAATTTGGAGCTTTAAAGATGAAATTCGCCTCCTCAACTTCAAAATGATGTTATTCGGTTGTGGTGGATATGAGTGTTAGGATAATTGAAAAAATTGCTTTTAATCTGGATAAAATAATAAATGAAGAAGATTTAGGAAATCCCTATTTTAAAGACGATAGATATAATGTGATTCCTCTAGAAGCCGAGAATTTCAAAGAAATCGAACAAGAAGAAATTAGCTCGAAGTTGGGATTCGTTGATGGGGGTAATCAAGAGATTATCGGCGCCCCGAATTTCTCCATTCAAGCGAATAGAGTTTACCATTGTATTTTTAAGGGCCAACAGAGATTGACGCAAAATTCTTTACGCAATCGTATTGAATTCTTTTCCGTCACCACCTCAGAGATGAAAAAATCCGGAGTTTTTTACAACACTTCTATTTTTCCCATGAAGAATGAGCATCAACAGTTCTTGCCAAGCGGAACAGATCTTTCATTCGACTCCTACGAT
>CAYFVN010000004.1:0-1556 GCA_964346575.1 uncultured Candidatus Bathyarchaeia archaeon | reverse complement strand
GTCCTCACTTATCAGGTTCCCTGTTTTAAGGTAATGATCTGCTCCATAAGGTAGATTTATCCAACGTATCTCAAAGTTTAAGGCTTCGGATACAGCATTTACAACTTTCATACCCTCCTCTACGACTTCCGGTCCTATTCCATCACCCGGCACTACAGGTATATCGTATTCTACCATGTTTGACTCCCAAAGACTAAAAGCTCCTTGACCATTTAAGATTGTCGACACCATTAGAGGGATGCGATGTGTAATTTAGAATCTTATAAATTAGAAGACGGTATAATTATGAAATCCACAAACTGGAAGGCTGTTATAATAGAGTATTTACATCGAAACTGGTTTATTTATAAAAGAGTATCTCCGTCCGTAGAAACGCGGCGCATAACCCTGTTTTCGATACTCTACTCCCCTATTATTGGAGGGGATTGTAGCTTACGCGTTATTTCGCATATAGTAGGCGCCCTAAAGGAAGTGCGTTCTATGCAGAAACTTCTCTTTATTACAAAGGCCTGGAACCAAACTCTCCTTTTTATTTGATTTAACCTCAAGTCGAGTCTTCTCTACTTTCTTATAGCGCGCTTTATCCTTGTGCATAGCTAAAATTTACGGTACAGCGGCAACAGCCTCTATTTCTACTTTGAAGTCCTTCGCTAGTCGAGAAACTTGAACTGTAGACCGAGCCGGCGGTTTATCCTTGAAGAACTCTCCATATGCCTCATTCATGGCGTTAAATTCATTAAAATCCGTGATGAAAACAGTGCATTTGACCACATTGTCAAGCGAGCTACCAGCCGCTTCAAGAAGGCTTTTTATTTTACTCAGGGCTTGCCTTGTCTGCATCTTTATGTCAGCTCGATCATCATCGGCAACTTGTCCCGCCGTAAACAAAAGCTGACCAATCTTTACTGCAGGCGAATATGGCAACCCCGGTAATGTAGGCGCCTTTTTTGTCGTAACAATCTCTCTCTTAAAGGCCATATTCTAGAAATAAATTCGACTCGCATATATAGTTGTTGACATATTCTAGGATTTTTCCAATTTTCTACGGTTCATCAAGAATCTTCCCAGACACTTTAATCTCAGAAACTCGATTTTTTTTAAAAAAGGAAAGATCAATCACATTTATCTTTTACCGCTGTATCAATCCAACCCGCAATTCTTCGAATGTCATTCAAACTAGGCCGGTAACAAATTTTCTAACTCGAAAACATTATATGAGTGTCAATGAGTAATATATCTTGAGTAGATATGACGACTAGATGGATAGAGGATCGCTGTCCGCGATGCGGCTACAATCTCGTTACAACTCAATATTCAGGTTACGCCTACTGCTACTCCTGTCGGCAATATGCCGCCACGAGCTATCCTCGAGCTGGTCAGCGGTGGCATGGATTTTTCATGCCTGAACTCTGTAAGTTCTGTGGGCAACAAATAGTGGATACTACGAATCCAAGAGTAAACTACTGCACATCATGCGGGAGGTATCAGGCAGACAGGCTAGGATATTAATACTACCCCCCCCTCTAACATTTTTTTATTTAAAAATTAACTTTTTT
>CAYFVN010000003.1:0-3268 GCA_964346575.1 uncultured Candidatus Bathyarchaeia archaeon | reverse complement strand
CATTTCATCCGTTACTTTAAGGGGATCGTTTATTATTTTTTTCATAAACTCCACCGCCTAAATAATGTATAATTAAACTTAAAAAAATTTACTATGGGACTCCACTTTAATTTGAATCTAGTTGCAGAAACCTGCAAGCATAATATCGCAGGCAAAAAATCTATTAGAAATGTATAAAAGTTAGCTTTAACATTGTTAATTAAAAGCGGTGCACAATATTGCAACCTAGAAAAGTTGGTAGAAGAGGCTACGTTAAATACGCTGGCATCGCAGCAATCGGGGTGGCGGGATCGGCGTTCGTCGTCTCGGAAATTGGAAGAAAAGATCAATCTAATGATCAAACCGTGACACCATTAAAGCCTGAGTATACTACAAAAACTCCGTCATCAACGACAGTCTCAAAGATTAACGTGAAAAATACTTCGACTTCAATCGAGAACGGGAAATCCCTTGTGTCGATAATAGAGGGCAACTCAGATGCCGATATCGAAGGGATAGTGCGAAAAAGTGTGGATGCAATAGGCGGAATGAGAGAGATTGTCTCTCAAGGAGAAAAAGTTGTCATAAAACCCCCAGTTCTTGCATCCGATAAAGACTGCGCTCCAGATCCGAGGGTCGTTGCAGCTGTAGTAAAGCTTGTAAGGGAAGCGGGTGGAGTAGTGACCGTTGCGGAGTCCTCGGGAAGCGGGAGCACAATATACAACCTATCCAAAGTTGGAATAACTTCGGCGGTTGAAGATGAGGGAGCCGAGGTTATGGATCTCCAAACCGAGAAAGAGGTTCAGATAATGGTTCCAGTTGGCGTGGCGCTTCATGAAGTGAAGATCTATCCAACAATATACGACTGTGATGTACTCATAAGCGTGCCAAGATTAAAAAGACATAGTAGCGCCACGGTTACCATATCGTTGAAGAATATGATGGGAACCCTCCCAAGGTATGAGATGCGTAGGTTCCACAGAACAAATCTATCTCAATGTATTGCGGATCTAAATACTGTGATCAAACCTGATCTGACCGTGGTGGACGCAACCTTCCCGATGACTAGAACCGGTCCCACAGGGGGGGATACGGTGAGGTTTGACACCGTTATAGCGTCTAGAGACCCAGTGTCCGTCGACTTAATCTCAGCCCAAAAACTACAAGAACTAGAAGAAAGGATAGAGCTGCCTGCCCACATCCGATTCGAAGCGACCGATGTGAAACATATCTACGCTGCTGCAGACCTTGGAGTAGGAACCTGTAACCTTGATAACATACAGATTATCGAAGAGGGTTTTTATTAGGTTTTGAGATGCTGAGGAACATATTTTGAAGATTACGAGAAGGGGGTTCTTCAAACTTCTCGCAGATGTAGGAGTTGTCCTAGGTTCTTTAAGCCTCATTTCTCTCATTTCCACCGATAAACGGGAGAGTTTCGTGAGACCTCCAGGTGCGATTGATAAGGCATACTTTAACCTTATCTGCGTTCGTTGTGGGATCTGCCTCGAGGTTTGCCCAACCAACACGATAGTTTTGGCGGGATTCGAGGATGGGGTAGAAGCAGTCAATACGCCCAAGATCGATCCACTAATCGGACCGTGCGAATTCTTCAGAGGGAGATGCGAGGAGACTATGCGATGCGGCAGATACTGCCCAACGGGTGCACTGCAACCTATCGGCAAAGAGCATGTAAAACTCGGGAGTGTGGAGTTCTTCCCTGACAGCTGTCTGGCGTATAAAGGGAAGGAGTGCATAGTCTGCGATGAGATGTGCCCGATCCCCGAAGCTATTACTGTAACCAATGATCTAAAACCGGTCTTCCACGAGGATAAGTGCATCGGTTGCGGAACTTGCGTACATTCGTGTCCAGCTATTCCGAATGCTCTAAACCTGATTCCAAAAGGGGCTAAGCGGACGAGATGGTTGAGATGAAAATCTACAGATTCGAAACCTTGAGAGTCCTTACGGCATCTTTGGTAATCATCCTCTTCACCTTTGCCCCCTCCTTCGAAATCTTATATGGAACGACCAGTGCATTGAGTTTCGGAGGTTTCTCTATAATCTCACCCTTAGAATGGGCACTGATAACCCTAAGCACTAAAACGGTTATAGTAAGCCTGTTGGTTCCCGCTTTGATCGTTGTACTTATAATATTTTTATTTGGACGCTTCTTCTGTGGGTGGATATGCCCGATGGGAATACTACTCGACTATTCTCATAAACTTACCGTGGAGAAGAATAAAAGATTTGGTGCTCTAAGAAAGAACAGGGAGAAGTACATTGTACTTCTAATTGTCCTCGCAGCCAGTCTAATCTTCAATTTCACAATTCCTTATCTATATTCACCTCCAGGCATCGTTTATAGAATATTGATCTATTACACATTACGAGGAGTAATAGGGGCCGACTTAGCTATCCTATTGTTTCTTCTCATTTTAGATGTTTTTGCCACGCGCTATGGAAGAACGTGGTGTAATACCCTCTGCCCCCTCGGCACAATAATCAGTATCTTTAGCATTGTAAATCTCGTGAGACCGAAGGTCGACCAAAAAACATGTATCAACTGTCTTGAATGTGAAAGAATCTGTCCGATGCGGATTCCTATCATACAGGCTGATGGCTGGGCGATGACGGCGTGTAATAAATGCTTTAAGTGCAGGGAGATTTGTCCAGTTAAAGCCATAAAGATAGGGATTTATTAAAACCGATCAACCATAGGTAGCGTTAGCCGTTCTTGAGTCCTCAAAGGATTGCGCTTCGGATATTAAATACGTTTAAAGGAAACCAAGCTTTTTATTTATTTCTTATTTCTCGCGCTCTTCCGCTTCGGTTGGTTATTGTTCTTCGGGTTCGGCCTCCAGTGGCGCCGGGGAAGGAGTGGTAAGCATCGTCCATCCTATCCATATAATTACTACTAGAGCTATTATCACGAGGAGAAAGACTGGTATCGCTACAGCCCACCAGCTTAATGAGGGGGGAATATTCAAGATGGGGGCAAGGTAAGTTGCGAAGAATGCAATAGTGTATACTGCTAACACTATGACTGAGACGACTAATATTAAACCACCATACAGTTGATCTCTTTCCATGTTTATGATCCTCCTTTATACTGTTGTCGATACTTACGGATATTATTAAGTTAATACAAATATCAAGTATAAAAGATTTTATAATCTTCGTGATTCGCGAGCGCGCCGCGAGCTGTCTCGATAAAAAAGGATCAACAGATCTAGCTCAGTAACTCGCGCCATCCTTTAATTACCCTTGTAGCACCAATATAGTCGGA
>CAYFVN010000002.1:0-5124 GCA_964346575.1 uncultured Candidatus Bathyarchaeia archaeon | reverse complement strand
GCCGATAAAATATTAAAAGAGGTAAACGTCATAGCCGAGCAGAAAGTTAAGGAGGAATTCCCAGAACTACCTGAACAAGCAGTAGAGGAAGGCTCTAATGAGCTCAGATAGCCCCCATACAACGTCTAACTTTTCTAAAGCGCCCTTCTTTTTACATGATAGAATTGCTTTAAGTATATAATGCCCAAAATATTCGTATTCTTATTGCGAAGGATAATTATAAACGAATTTCTTACGGAGTAAAATAGCTTAACCTCTACTAATGATTAGACTCCCTCCAAAGGATTCTTGAGTCAATTAAATTTATAAAACCTTCTTCAGCCCTCATTTAAAGTCAATATACAATAACCTATGGGAACTGACAATAAGGAGAATTGAGTGGAAAATGGATAAGAAAACGAACAAAGAGATCGGCTTAACTGTAAAAAAGATGGAGGATTTCTCGGAATGGTATACTCAAGTAGTAACTAAGGCGAAGATCGCGGATTACTCGTCAGTGAAAGGTTTCATGGTTCTGATGCCATACGGTTGCGCAATATGGGAGATAATAAAATCAATACTTGATATAGAGCTGAAGAAGATAGGGCATAAAAACGCTTACTTCCCCATGCTAATACCTGAGAGCCTTCTAAGAAAAGAGGCAGAACACTTTAAAGGATTTATACCAGAAGTATTTTGGGTAACGCGTTCAGGGGAATCTGAACTATCTGATAAACTTGCGGTGCGTCCCACATCCGAAACCATTATATACGAATCCTTCTCAAGGTGGATAAAAAGCTGGAGAGACTTACCATTACTACTGAATGTATGGAACTCAGTCTTAAGAGCTGAGATAAAGTCTACAAAACCATTCATAAGAACCAGCGAATTCCTTTGGCAAGAAGGACATACAGCACACGCTACAAAAGAGGAGGCTGATGAAGAAGTCATTAATATCTTAAATATTTATAAGAAATTAACTGAGGATGAACTCGCAATCCCTGTTCTATCCGGATATAAAAGCGATAGTGAGAAATTTGTAGGCGCCCTTTATACGACTACTCTTGAGGCGATAATGCCAGATGGAAAGGCGTTGCAGATGGGTACATCACACAACTTGGGACAGAATTTTTCATCGGCTTTCAAAATAAAGTATTTAGGTAAAGATGAGAAGGATCATTATGTATGGACAGCGTCATGGGGCGTCTCTTGGAGGCTAATAGGCGCCCTCTTAATGGTTCACGGAGACGATAAAGGTATGATAATTCCACCTCGAGTCGCGCCTATACAAATCGTAGTAATTCCTATAGCATACTCAGATAAGCAGCGTGAGAGAATTTTAAATGAAGGTAAATGTGTAACATCTTCCCTACTTAAGAAGGGTTTTCGAGTTGAATTAGATGATAGGCCTCAATACACTCCTGGATGGAAATTTAACGAATGGGAGATGAAGGGAGTCCCCATCAGGATTGAGATAGGTCCAAAAGACATAAAAAGAGGCGAAGTGACCATTGCTAGAAGAGATGATGGAGAACGCCTACATGCGCACAAAGAAGAGCTACAAACTAAACTAGAAGAGCTTATGAGAGAGATACAGAAAACCTTATTTGAAAAGGCCCAAAACTTACTCTCTAACTATATATCAACCGCCAACAGCTACGATGAGTTCATCGACGTAATGAGAGAGAGGGGGGGATTCGTCAAGGCTTACTGGTGTGGTGATGAATCATGTGAAGCCACTATAAAAACTGAGACAGGAGCTACTATCAGAACGATACCGTTTAAAGATGAATTCCCCAGCGGCTCATGTATATATTGTGGTAAAGAAATGAGCATGGCAGCCTACTTCGCTAAGTCATACTAGGCGCGCGCGAACTATATAGCTACTTTTCTTATCCGGGAAAAGACCCATTGAACACGTTTCTTAAAGTCGGAGCCTAAAGAGAATTTATAAGCCGACTCCTTCTCCACACAATATGATGCAGTTGCAATCCCTAAAGCTAAAGCATAATCTAAATTCTCTCCCTTCAGGATTGAGGATATAATACCTCCAATCAATGCATCACCAGCTCCAGTAGTATCGCTTACTCTATACACGGGATAAGCAGGGGCTTCGAATACTTCTCCACGATGAGTAAAAAGTAGACAACCCAACTCGCCCTTAGTTACAGCAATAATTGTTTCTTCACAGATTTCTCTCATACGCTTAAGAGCGCTCTTCAAATTCTGTGTACCTGTTAAATATAAAAGCTCCTTCTCTGTAGCTTTAATCAAGTTTATCTCCCCTAGAAATAAAATATCGTTAGGTTTTGTGAGGCGTACGTACCCGGCTGCGCCGATAAGCCGAACTACGCCTTGCACATCCATGGATAATAAACTGGCCTTATTATGTAAAGAATCATATACCTCAGGCATCACTTCATTAACTACTGCCCCAATATGCACAGCACCGAGTCTTTCTAGTTTTGGAAATTCGTTTAAACTAATCCTTTCACATATATTCGTAACCCTTAATGTTCTTCCCACTTTATCGTATCGTAACTCAACCTTTGTAGTAGGTGTGGAACATACGTTAATAAATGATGTATCTATCCCTCTACTCCTTAATAGTTCGAGATATTCCATAGGATAGTCCATACCGACTTTTGATACTATGGCTGTTTTGAGATCGAGCATAGAGGTTGTAAGTGATGTATAAAATGATGAGCCGCCTGGGGCCTCTATGTAGGATACGGCAAATTCTCTCTTAATTCTATCGATAGTTAGATGGCCTACAACTGTAATGTCGTACAAAAGGTGCCACTACCTCCAGAGAATATTCAGAAAAAGATAAAAGGGTATCTTTCCTGTAAAGGAGACGGAACTGTTAAAGAGGTTTGCGGTTCATGCCTAAAAAAAGGAGATCTGGAGGTAGAAGTAAGGGAGGTAAAGGTAGGACGGAGCGAGTACAATGCACTAACTGTGGGATGATGATTCCACGAGATAAGGCTAAGCGAGTAACTAAATACGTGTCTCTGGTTGATCCTGTGATAGCGAAGGAGCTGAGAGCTCATGGCGCTCAAATAGCTAAACAAAAAGTAGTAAAGTATTATTGCGTATCTTGTGCGGTACATTTTGGCGTAGTAAAAGTCAGATCTAAAGTGGAGAGAAGAGTACCTTAGGCCAGTTTACGGCATGATACCTAATATAAAGCAAAAGTTTCGAATAACTCTAGATCTTGTAGCTAATAGATTAGTGTGGATAGGAGTACCCCCTGTCTATTTAACTGTATTAGGGTTACTCTTTAGCCTTCTCGCAACGCTTTCATATGCTAACAGAGAGAATATCCTAGCGGCCGTATTTCTCATATTAGGAGGAACTTCAGACGCATTGGACGGCTCCATCTCCAGAGTTGCTGGTAAAATCACCAAGGTAGGGGGGGTATTAGACTCTACCTTCGACAGATTAGGAGATGCAATGGTCTTCACTGGAATAATTGCTGGGGGATACTGCCGAGAAGTGGTAGGTTTGTTAGTGATGATTACAGCTTATTTAGTAAGTTACATTAGAGGACGAGCCGAGGTTGAAGGTATAAAAATGGAGGGTGTAGGGGTAGGTGAGCGTCCTGAACGGATATTAATACTTCTAATATTTACAATTTTTAACAGAATACCTGTTTCTCTGATCATACTTATTGGAGTTAGTACTTTCACTATATGCCAAAGAATATATCATACATTCAGGACGATAAGAGAGTCAAATCTCTAAGAGTGTTGTGGGTTAAGATGGGGAAGGTTAGGAAGGGAATAAAATGTACAGTCCAAGGCTGTAAAGAAACGGCTATCCGCTCTATTTCCGCGGATAAGTTAGGTATGCTGAATGTCCAATCGAGCCAGTCTAGACGATCTTATCTGTGCGAACTTCATTATAAGGAATACAAAAGACAAACTAAGAAAGAGCGGATGATCGAGAAGTGGAAATTCAACAAGTAAAAAAGAATAGAAAGGTAGTGGATAAGTATTATGGAAATGTTATTAATCCATGCGGATCAATTTGAGTATGAAGTTACAGGAAGAGCTGTTAAAGATGCAGAGGCACTTCACCCAAGAGCTTCTAACGTTTCTTTAGGTGAGACTCTGGTTTGTTTTTGTACAGTTGAGAGTGGGGACGAAGATCACATTGACGCTATAGCCGATGGAGCATCTAAAGAAGTTCAAGTTCTATCAGACAAACTACAGGTAAATACTATAGTAGTATATCCGTATGCACACCTCTCAAGCGACCTAGCTGACAGTAGCACTGCGCTATCTGTGCTAAAGAAGTTAGACGTTGAGTTGAAACGTATAGGATTCCAAGTAATTAGAAGCCCCTTTGGATGGTACAAACGATTTTTGATAAGATGTAAGGGTCATCCCCTCGCAGAGTCTTCTAGAACCATTAAAGTAACCGAGATTCCTGTCATTCCATCGAAAGAGATTGCCGAGTATAAGATATTGACTCCTAAGGGACAGATTTACGATCCTGACAAATACGAGTTTTCTCCTGATGAGGAGGAGTTTAAGATATTAGTGGAAAAAGAGGCGCTAAAGAAAGAAGCCCTGGGAGGAGAGCCCAGCTTTCTAAACTATTGTAAAAAATTCGGAATAGAATGGGAGCCGTTCTCAGATATTGGGCACATGCGATATGGTCCCGAGGCATCCTTGATGTTCGATCTGATAGGTCAATATTCCATTAACGTTGTAGAGTCGCTAGGTATCCCTGTCTTTCAAGTTAGGGGTAGCAATATGTTTAACTTAGCTGAACCTCCTGTTAAAGAGCACGCGAAACTATTCGGAGACAGACTCTATGAATTAGCTATAGATAACCGGAGACTAGTACTAAGATATGCCGCCTGCCATCAGCAATTCTCCTCCGTGAAGGACTGGAACATAAGTTACAAGCATATGCCCTTCGGAACTTTTGAGATAGCGGACAGTTACCGACTGGAAAAGAGCGGTGAACTTCTACTGTGTTTCAGAGTTAGAAAACTGCACATGCCGGATCTTCATGTATACTGTCGTGATATAGAGCACTCGAAGAAAATGTGTGAATTGGTTCATGAAAAGATATATGATGAAATAAGAAAAATGGGTAGAGAATACGCATCTATATACAATGTAACTCATG
>CAYFVN010000001.1:0-8899 GCA_964346575.1 uncultured Candidatus Bathyarchaeia archaeon | reverse complement strand
TCGAAAATCCTCTTGAGATTTCTAGTTCCATTGTTTAAAGATCATTTTAATAGAGGTAAATCCAAAACGTGTTGCTTTGAATATAACGAGCCGGTCTCCGTGACTTAAACTGGAGTGGTAAACTATTTTAGTCTTGTGACAATATCTCCAGATTGGGATTGTCGTTGAGGGTAAAAATTATCGGGAAACCAAAATATCAAGTAGTTGGTCCAATTAAACGCTTTGATCAGAAGAACACCATATTGAGTAGAACTTCTTGGGATCCACTTTTTCAGAAGATGAAAAGGAGATACCAGAAGACCCGTAACGAACGAATCAGGAGGGGAAATTTACGTGAGGACTATGCACTTAGAGACGCCTCTTGGTATGTAGCAAATACTCTTGGAACCTCCGCTGGATTCATGCATGGAAATGATGGACTCTACTCTTGGAAAAAATTAAAAGTTCCAGAAGAAGATCTCGACTCAGAGGTGAACTTTCAAAAAGTCAAGGTCTGTGAACCTGCTGCCATTTCTACGAAGATAAAAAACGTGGGGAGGTTTTATGGAGCAAATCTCGTTGGGATAACTAGACTGAACGAGTTCTGGATTTATTCTAACTCCTACAACAGATTGACTGGTCGGAGTAATACGATAGATATCCCCAAGGGATGCGAATTTGTCATTGTGATGGCGATAGAGATGGATCGCGATAAATTTGCCAGTTCAGACATTGGAGCTTCTGCCGCGACTGGACTGGGATACTCTAAGATGGCTGTAACCACCGCTCTCTTAGCCCAATTTATACGAGATTTGGGTTACCAAGCTCTTCCATGCGGTAACGATACAGCTCTAAGTATCCCTCTGGCAATCGATGCTGGACTCGGCGAACTGGGAAGAAACGGTTTATTGATCACACATCGATTTGGACCAAGGGTGAGACTCTGCAAAGTATTTACAGACCTTCCTATGAAGCCTGATAAGCCAATTAACTTTGGAGTAGAAGAATACTGTGAAAAATGTGAGAAATGCCTGGAAAACTGCCCAGCTCGTGCTATCAGCGGGGACAAAACGGCTAATACGATAACTACGTCAAACAGTTCGGGTGTATTGAAGTGGCCAGTGAATGGGGAAAGATGTTTCAGTTTTTGGTGTAAGACAGGCATCGATTGTAGCGTCTGCATTAATGTATGCCCTTTTAATGGGAAAGTCTCAGTTTAAGCTATCGAGGGAAAATTGGAGACGAACCGTTGAGTAGCTGTTCGCGGTGAGCACTTAACCTTTTAGATTTTCAAAACTTATTCTGGATATAAGGCGAGAATCTTTGAAGGTTCCCCAGAGTTGGGCTAAGATAATCCCTGATAGCATGAGAGTGCAACCAATTATCCCACGTAGAGAGAGTATTTCTCTTAAAATTAACCAGCCGCCGATTGCGGCGAAGACGGCTTCTAGGCTCAAGAGAATTGCTACGTGGGTAGGATGTGCGTCTCGTTGTGCTACGACCTGAAGTGTGTAAGCTACACCGACGGAGAGCAGTCCACTATATAAGATTGGGATACTCGTTTGAAAGATTCCTCGTAGTGTGACAACTTCAACAAAAAACGCCGTGATAAGGCTTAAAATCGAGCATGTAGTGTACTGGAAAAAGGCCAGTTTTATAGGCTTTATAATTGGGGAAAGCCATCCGATTATCAAAACGTGACCCGCCCAGAAAAATGCGCCGAGAAGCTCTAGCAAATCTCCGAAGGAGATCGTAAATTTTCCAGTGATACTTAAAAGATATAGCCCTACGGCAGCGAGAAACGCTCCTGACCAGGATCCGACATCCGGACGTCGTTTTCCAAAAAGTCCTAGAATTGGTACTATGATCACATATAGACCGGTGATAAAGCCGGCTTTGCCCGCCGTTGTGTAAACTAGTCCAATCTGTTGTAAAGATGCACCCATGAAAAGAATAATACCGGTCAGACTCACACCCAATATTATCACTCTAATATTCTCAGTCGGCAGAATGTTTTCGGTCGCAGTCCGCCGTTTCAAGTTTATGATCAACAGCGGCAGCAGAGACAGGCTGCCCAAAGCAAAGCGCACTCCGTTAAAGGTAAAGGGTCCAATGTAATCCATGCCCACCCGTTGGGCTACAAAGGCAAAGCCCCATATGATCGCGGTGATAAGCAGTAGAAAGTCTGATTTCAGAGTTTGGATGTCCATGGATAATCCATGTCTATTTTTATTTTAAAAATAATCCCTCAACAGTTCGCTATTTCCTTTATGGAACTGCTTTCGGTGAATACGCTTGATATCTTGTGTGCTGGAGCTAGTTTTAATTTTTCTTTCCTCTTCATCCTCTTGATTGTGCGTTCACGATTCATAGCAGACTTCCGTGTAGAATGTACTTCAAAATATAGAAGTCTCAATGGTTTATTGAACGTTGTGAAACGGCATCCGTTGCCTGAAAAGTGTTGGACTAACCTTTTGGAAAGTTTTGAAGTGTAACCTGTATAGAGAAATCCATGTTCACATTGTAGGATGTAGACGTAAAACAACGTAATCACCATCTCCCAAACTCCTAACAAAAATATATTAGCTTAATTATGTTAATGATACCTCTATACTTAAGAAGTAAGAATGGCACTTGTAAATCATAAATGACGGTGTCAATTTACCGACATTCTATCCCTGTATACGCATCAATAGCGTGCGATATTATGCAACTTCTACACTGCGAGCGAGTTTTCAGTAGTCTAATTAGTCGCTTTCGGTTAAATATTAATCGAACGGCTTTAGGGCGTCACTAGGAATTGGCCGCCGTCGACGATTATCGTCTGACCGGTTATATAGCTGGAATCGTCTGAGGCAAGGAATAGCATGACCCTAGCGACTTCTTCGGATTCTCCTAGCCTTCCAAGCAGTATACTCTTACTCAGGATCGCCTTCTTCTCCTCGGATAGACCAGCTCCCATAGGAGTCTCTATTATCCCGGGCGCCACGCAGTTGACCCTTATCTTCGGCGCCAGCTTTCTTGCCAACGATCTGGTCAGTACCACTTGACCAGCCTTTGCGCAGGCGTAAGCTAGATTACTTCCGGTTCCCATTAAGTTATTAATAGATGAAACGTTGATAATGTTACCGCTACCTTGTTCCAGCATTATCGGAGCCAAAGCTTTTGTACATAAATAGGCGCCTTTAAGGTTGATGTCCAGCATAGAATCCCATTTCTCCATATCGAAGTTGAAGGGGTCTATCACGAACCATTGGGCTGCGTTGTTGACCAGTATATCGATCCTCGAGAAGGTATCCATGCAGAATTTTACCATCGATTCAACTGCCTCAGGCTTTGCCCAATCGGCCTTGAAAACCACTGCATCTCCGCCCTTGTCCTTAATAGATTTCATAACTTCCAAGGCTTTGGATTCTGTTCTAGAGTAGTTCACTAATACTTTCGCTCCCTCGGATGCGAATAGCTTTGATGCTGCGGCTCCTATTCCAGAACTTCCACCAGTTATTATAGCAACTTTATCCTTGAGCTTCATATAGTTTCACCGAGGGATCTATCGATTGATTATGTTTTTAAATTTTTGCTCTAGTTGATTGACGTATGTTAAAAATGATGGACGGAAAATTCTAAAGGCAATATTCGTTAATTTTAATAACGTGCTCAAAGGTGAAGTTCGTATATGAAGTCGTCATTGAAAAGAAGGATAGGATTGTTTGAGGCGACAACTTTCGGTGTGGGGATAATTCTCGGGGCTGGGATCTACGCCTTAATCGGTCCGGCTACTGGGACTGCTGGAAACGCGGTTTGGGCGGCGTTCATCATCGGAGCTATCATAAGCTCTTTCACGGGGCTTAGTTACGCTGAGCTATCCACGATGTATCCGAAAGCAGCAGCGGAATATGTTTACGCTAAGAGAGCCTTCGGAAACGAGTTCTGGGCTTTTCTACTGGGATGGTTGATAATCTTCGCTGGAATCGTAGCTGCCTCTACGGTTGCGATCGGATTCGCAGGCTACCTAAAATCTTTCATCAACGTCCCGATAAGTGTCATCGCCGTGTTACTGATCGGAGGGCTCTCAGTTATAAGTCTCTCAGGGATTGAGGAATCCGCAAGATTGAACATCTTGTTTACAGGGATCGAGATATTAGGATTAGCTTTGATAATTGTATTAGGCATGAAAAGCTTTCCTAACGTTAACTATCTCGAATCCCACTCAGGGCTTCAAGGAGTCCTCGGGGCTTCGGCGTTGATATTCTTCGCATACCTCGGTTTTGAAGACATAGTGAACATCGCAGAGGAAATGGAGGATCCTATAAAGAGCATCCCCCGGGCACTGATCCTATCTGTCCTATTTACAACCATCTTTTATGTCCTTATAGCGATCTCCGTAGTTAGCCTTGCGAATTGGAGAGAATTAGGAGGTTCAGAAGCTCCTCTAGCCTACGCTGCTTCCATGGTTCTAGGAGAAAAAGCGTTCTTAACCCTTTCAGTTATAGCTCTGTTTGCCACGGCTAACACAGTACTGATCCTGTTGATAGTTGGTTCGAGGATGGTATATGGAATGGCTAAAGGCGGCTCTCTACCGAAAAGATTCACTTCAATTCACAGGGGAAGAGGGACCCCTTGGATCGCCGTCATAACGGTAATGATGTTATCGATGATATTCGCTACGTTAGGAGATTTACGGTTGATTGCAGGAATAACAAACTTTGCGGCCTTCGCGATCTTCGCGTCCGTGAACTTTTCATTGATATGGCTGAGATATAAAAAACCTAAATTGGAGAGGCCCTTCAAAGTTCCATTTAACATCGGTAAATTCCCCGTGCTTCCATGCCTAGGATTAATGTCATGTGTACTTTTAGTTTTTCAATTGGATCTGCTTGCGGTTGTGCTTGGGCTTGTCACGTTCATGATCGGAGGCATCGCATACAAGTTATTAAAGCAGATGGAAATAATTTAGAATTCCCTATGGAAGTGAGATTGAAACTCGGCATCATTTTTCAATATTTCCTCAATAATTTAGCCTAGATCTTATAAGGCGATTAAGCATAATTATTTGGTTGAAGAAATTTGCCTCGAAAACTTTCCGTTAAGATTGTGAATGTTGTGGCCTCAGCATCGCTCGACCAGCATTTGGATATAAATTCTATACTCAGGATCTCTCCAAGCGCTGGATATAGGCCTGAACGTTTTCCGGGTTTGGTTTACAGGTTGAAGAGGCCTAAGACTGCTACATTGATTTTTAGTTCTGGACAGATGATCTGTACTGGGGCTCGATCGGAGAAGCAAGCGAAGAGAGCGATCTTAAGGATCATCAAAGAGTTGAAGGAACGCGGTTTAATGTCTATTGAGAAGCCGGAGGTTAAAATCGTTAACATCGTCGCCTCAATCGATTTGGGAGGCCGTGTAGATCTCGAGGACTCAGCTGAAACCTTGGAGAGGATCATATACGAGCCCGAGCAGTTTCCGGGCTTAATCTATCGAATGGAGGATCCTAAGGTGGTTATGTTGCTCTTCTCAAGTGGAAAAAGCGTTTGTACAGGAGCGAGGAAGGAGGAGGATGTAGCTAAGGCTGGAAGTATGCTTCAGAAAATTCTCGAGTCCAAAGGTCTAATAGCTTATTGATGAACGATCTCGAACGTTCAACCTTTCAATTTAAACAAGCCGAGGATTTGGTAAAGGATAATAATTCAATATATAATCATTGAGATAATGGCCGACGCTTAACTATTCTGACAGAATTGGCAGAAGCTCCACGGCCACCCTCTGGGCAATTCATCGCCGCACATTGTGCATTTTCGAGTAATTTCAACCGTCTGCATCATCTAATATTGACCCGAATTATAGTAGGCTCAATATCACATAAACAGTAGACTCGAATGAAACTGATCGAGTAAATATTTATCTCAGAAAGAGTGTGTGCTATGACAACTGAAGAGTATAAAATCAAATATTCCATATACCGAAAAATTTTTTTCTGGTTCATCGATAGGCTAACAGGGAAACTTGATTTTATGAAGGTACAAGTTTCATGAAAACTGGATGTCGTTTGGGCGAACAGGTCTTTGAGTCGGGAAGTTGTTTAACGTTTTATAAAGATGAGAGGGATCTTGCATGCAAAGTGGCTCTTAAATGGAGAGACGATACTCCTTATAGGATCATCCATTCCTACGCTCACAAGGCACCTGAATGTTATCTTTCGATTTACCAATCAGGTTGTAATTGGAGCTGTATGAAATGCCATTCCTGGCGTTTTACGCAGCGTATCTCAGGGATATGGATGTCACCGAAAGATATCGCGAAGCTTGCTTCGAACTATGCTGAATCGAATGAAGATGGTATGTACAATGAACCTAGAGGACATGCGACGAGTTGGCATGCTTCTGAGCTCTGCCGTGCGTGTGGTTCCTGTATCTTATCGGGAAAGAAATCTAAGTATTGTCCGGGAAAGCTTAAACCCGAAGAGATAACTTTGCTCGACGATGGAACTTTGGGGCCTGCTAGGAATATTATCTCCTTTACAGGTGGAGATTTAGCTTGCCAACCGGATTTTTATGCACAGGCTACTCAAGAGATAAAAAGTTTAGGTAAAGATTTATGGGTTCTTTTCGAGACGAATGGCTATGGTCTTACGCCAGAAAATTTGAATATATTTAGAGAAGCTGGGATCGATTCCTTCTGGCTTGATATTAAAGCTTATGACGACGAAGTCCATAGAAGGTTAACAGGGGCCTCGAACAAACGGGTTCTAAGATTGCCAGAGGAAATTGTAGGCAGGGATTTTGTTCTTGAAGTTTTATCCTTGTACATCCCAGGCTGGGTCGAAACGAGTCAAATTGGCAAGATCGCTGATTTGCTGGCCCAGGTTGATTCGACCATCCCCTTCACTATCCTGGCATTCTTTCCTGAGTATAAACTAACTCATGTGCCTTCACCAAACTTCCTGCAAATGACAGAAGCTTACATAGCTGCAAAAGATACCGGGTTAAAAAATATTAAGCTAGGGAACACAGGAGTTTTTGCAAGGAATGAAGAAGACTACGAGACTCTAAAGGTGATTGGTGCACTTTAAGAGTAGGCGAGAATAAGAATACATCTATAAGATAAGAGTAGTATTCGATCGAGTGAAAGGATATAAACGGGAATTAAGAGGAGCGCTTACTATGAGGCCAATCTATCTAAGCTCACATGGGAATGGGGAATTGAGCGATAAAATAGATGTTTTATATGGTATACTTGGAAGCTGTGAGCTTTGTCCCAGAAGATGCAGAGTGAATCGGTTAGAGGGGAAAAAGGGTTATTGCGGATCCGGGAAGGAGTTAATCGTGTCAAGTTTTAATGCTCATTTTGGGGAGGAAGAACCGCTGGTTGGCACGGGAGGTTCTGGAACTATTTTTTTAACAAATTGCAACCTTCTCTGTGTTTATTGTCAAAACTATGAGATAAGCCATCTTGGAGAAGGTACACCTGTAAGCGAGGAAAAGGTAGCTGATTACATGATCCATCTACAGAAAAGTGGTTGTCACAACATAAACTTCGTCACCCCAACACATTTCACACCCCAACTCGTAAAGGCGATTGAGATCGCCGTTCCAAAGGGATTACATTTGCCGATAGTTTGGAACTGCGGCGGCTATGAAAATGTGGAAACGATCGAATTGCTGGATGGCATTATTGATATCTACATGCCGGATATGAAATATGGTTCTGCCTCTTCTGCGAAGAAGTTTTCTGGGGCTCCTGATTATTTCGAACGATGCAAGGAATCCGTAAAGGAGATGCATCGCCAAGTAGGCGATCTAATAGTTGAAGAAGGTGTGGCTAAAAGAGGTTTGCTGATCAGACATCTCGTGTTGCCTAACAACGCTGCTGGAAGCAAGAGAGTCCTACAATTCATCGCACAGGAGATCTCGAAATATACCTACATAAATATTATGGATCAATATAGACCGATGTACAAGGCTTACGAATACGAGGAATTGAGAAGGCGTCCAACATTCAAAGAATATAAAGAGGTAGTTGACGCGGCTAAGGAACTCGGTTTGGAGAGGGGGGAAATCTTTAGGCATATCTCATGGTTGTATTGAAATCAGCCTGTATAGAAAGTTTTTTATTCCAGATCGCAATGCATGATGTTTTGAGGGTCTAAGATGGCCGGCGATCTAGTTTGCCTATAATGGAGATTACTTAAACAATATCAAAACTTCGTCTAAAGCCCAATTTTTAGAAAAGCTGAACGTAGGGAATACCCCTCTAATGAAAATCAAAGAAACGAAAGACGTAGTAATACACGCGAAACTCGAATGGTTTAATCCTTTTAAATCGGTGAAGGATAGAGCTGCCTTCTACATGATAAAGGGAGCAGAAAACCGTGGAGAGCTTAAACCTGGATACAGCGTTTTAATTGAGCCAACGAGCGGAAACACTGGCATAGCCCTCGCAGGAATCGCTAGAGCATTGGGATATAAAGTCGAAGTGGTGATTCCCTCCCAGGTTAGCTTGGAAACAAAGATGTCATTGAAACGCTTGAAGGTTAGGGTTTGGGAGGCGGAAGATGATTTATGCCCTAGAGTTGGCCGCGGAACCGACCAGGCGATAAGCTTGGCACGTGGGCTCATGAATAGCTACCGTGGCAAATATTTTATGCCCAATCAATACGAGAACCCGGACAACGTGAGGGCCCACTATGAAAGCACGGGGCCCGAGATTTGGAAACAGACTAAGGGAAGGATAACTCATTTCGTGGCAGGCATCGGAACCGGTGGAACCATAGTGGGGGTCGGAAAATTTCTCAAAGAGAGGAACAGCAAGTTAAAAGTCTACGCGGTTGAGCCTGAGCCTAGGCATAACATCCAAGGCTTGAGGAACCTGGAAGAATCAAGCATAACTAAGATACTTGAAAATGACATGGAAGTCATAGACG